>DASTCX010000007.1 GCA_035710745.1 Candidatus Eremiobacteraceae bacterium
GCAGCGGCGGCGTGGCTGATCGACTACAACGAAGTCCGGCCGCATAGTTCGCTCGGTGACCGGACGCCCAAGGAGTTCGTGGATACTCTAGCGATCAACCCATCACAGGAACCAGCTGCCTGAAAAACCGCCTCAGGTCACGAACACAACGAGACCCGCGTGTGGGGTATCCCTTCGCTTGAAGATTACGCAAGGTGAGCCCAGTGAACCACGCCGCAGGCGATCATCTGCGCGTTGGACCCATCATGCTTGCAACGCGTTCTGGAATGCTTGCCCCCGGCATTTCTCACCAATGGTGGGATATGTTGTCCGAGGTTCGGGCCGACGATGCGTTGGCAACCTTTGAGACTATCCGTGTCCACAACTCGTCGAGCGCAAGCGTCGGTCTCCCGCCGCGTGTATTGCTCGGAGCGATTCTCAGCGCGTGGCACTTCGATCCGACAGTTGACCACCCTCGAGATCCAGAGTTCACGTGGGCTTCGGTTCTAGTCAACGACTTTCGTGATATCAACGATGATCTCGACACCGTAAGCGGCGTCGATGGTCAGCACTTTACAACGCTATTGGAGTGGCAGCCTCGTATTGATTCGAACATCACTGCACTCCTCGCATGGGTGAGACCGAGACAGCGGGGAGAGGTTGCACATCGCGACCCCGTCGCCGCTCCACAGCTTGGGGTAGCACTCGAAGCACATGGGTACAGTGGAGTGATTTTGTCTAGCCTTCATGAAAGCGACGAAGAGACGGAAGCCCTTTGCGCATTTGCTGACGGGTTGCGGCACGACGCAAGGCTAGTCCTGATGTTAGCTCGAGAGTCAGAACTGAACGTCTTGCCAGCACCATTTGATGCGCAGTTGCGGATCCGCGCATAGAGGGTTGACGCCACAAGAATGCCGGCACCAGGGGTAAGGGCTTGACCAACATTATTAGTGGCCTTTTGCAAAGGCTTGGCCTTGGAACGCATCAGCGCAAACAGCCTCAATTGTTTGAGCGGCAGTTCACTTCGGCAGCGCATCCTTTGCGCTCGACGCTGGAAGCGCGTTATGCTCTCATGCGCGATGCCATGGCGTCGGGGCAACGGGAGGCGATCTCCGATTTACTCACCCCTGCGTTTGTCAGCGTGGATGTCCGTGGCAAAGAATCAACCGGTGAGCAAATGATCGACTTGGTGCTGAGGCTAAACGTTGATCGCTCCAAACGTATCGCCAAGACCACTCTGGTTAGCATTGAGGAGGCCAGCGGGGTCGCAAGAGTGCTCCAGCACTACGACATGACCACGACGGCAAACGTCGGCCCCCTAATGCCCAAAAAACTCCAGGCGTTGTCAGCCGATACCTGGGTAAATTGCGATGGCACGTGGCTGTCAGCAAGAACTCAAACCCTGGAGGTCGAGTCGATATCGGGGAGTGGTGTTCATAAGTACGTAAAGGCGAGACTTGCTACAAAGCCGCCGACACGGTTTCCACTATTCGTAACAGCCCGAATGTGGGAGTACATCGAACCGATTGCGCGTGGGAATAGGTATGAGTATCCCCTCGACGCTTTCCTTACTCGCTCTGGCCTTGGCGAGATCGATGGCGGCGGCACGCAGATCGGTGGGCGGCCGCAGATCGAGTTCGTCGATGTTACGTTCTGGCTGAAAGACTCCGACGAGGCTCGTGCAGGCGTTACGGACCGACTCAGCAGCCTCGTTGCGCCGGTGGGATCCGAACTTCAATACTCGCGGGGAAAACAGCCGTTCACTATACCATTTGGCTCGACGGAGTGTGTAGCCATCTTCCTTGATGGCGTCTCTTTGCCGGCAGAAGTCTACCAGACTCAAGATGTGAACAAGTTCGTCGGACGGCTTAAGGACGCGCTCCACGCCCGCTCCCTCGGGGAGTTCCGATCGCACTGGCGCGGACCTCGAGAGACGGCTCTCTTCTTTTACGGTGCAGACGCTGGCGCGATGAAGGATGCAATGATGCCGGTGCTTGCTGCAGAGCCACTCTGCCAAAACGCGGAAGTCGTTGAACGTTTTGGCCGACATCCACGTGGAACGAGTCAGTTTAGGATGCCGCTGCACCAACCTTGATGACCGCGCCTAAGCCGAGACGTGGGAGGCTCGCACGGGACGGAGAGGTCAGGCTTGACACACGTCCACGCAGAAACTAGAATGCCTGATGTTAGGGTTCTCTGATGGAGGCGGCGTGGCGTCTCATCCCTGGAGGTCCCGTGGCTTTAAGGATTGCAAGCTAAGAGGGTCGTGGGTTCGAGTCCCCTCATCTCCACCACTGAAACAGTAGTACCCGGCCGTAGTCGTAGCATCAGATTTCCCGGACTATTCCGGTTGAAGTTGCGCTTGGAGCTGCGCAAAATCGCTCTGTAGCCGTTCTATCTCTTTCCGCGTTCGCGTTGCCTCGATGTGATCGTATGCGGCTGCGGCGTTTTGCGCCAGGTGATCGAGCATCGCGCATTCGTCGTCGTTGAGCAGCGCGCCGTCGGTGTGCCCGCCGTACAGCGCGATGCCGAACAGATCGCCGCGGGCCTTCAACGGAATAGCTACGAGCGGCGCAATCGGCGCTCCGCCGCTTTGAGCTTCGCGAAGAAGACCGCGTCGATTACGTTGTCCACGCGCTTGTGCAATGAGTTCGACGCAAAACCGATCAAGAGGACGGCGACGATCGCCGCATACGTCGTAACGTTCGACCCCTCGAAAAGCTTCGAAGCCGCCCATTCGACATCGATCTCGCGTTTGGCCATTTCAATCGACCGATTATTACGGACGATGAGGAGCAGGAAGCCGCCGCCGCGGCCGAGCGGCGGCGGGCAACGTCGTTTGGAGAATCCCGGCTAAGGCGCGACGAACTATTGGCGGGAAGGCTCGAACAACTCGATCGGATTCGCGTCGGGGTCTTCCAGTTGGATTTGTTTGCCGCCCGGACCCGTCTCCATCTGGTTGCGGAACAGGTAACCGGCTCTTCTCATTTCCTCGATATGATGAGGCAGATCTTCCACGTGAAGAATTATGCGGTTCCATCCGCCCGGTTCTTGCGTGCGGCCGTCCGGCATCTGCCGGGAGCCCGAGGCTCCTGGGCCGCTGAGTACGAGTTTAAGGCCGCCGATGGAAACCTGAGCGAACGCCGGCAACTGTTGGTGGTCCACCTTGAAGCCGAGTTTCTGGGAGTAAAAGGCGACGGAGCGTGCGACGTCCTTCACTTGATATCGAACGCCCCACAGTTCCAACACCAGGCCTTGTCCTGCTCCTGTCGGATCAGACGCCGTTTGTTTCATGACAAACCCCCTCGTCGTTCAGGTCGGTTACGAGAATTACCCAGACAACATACGTTATATGCCGAATGCGAGACTGGCGCCTAGGAATCGCCCGACGCCAAACCTGGTGTACTTTCGGCTCGTTTAGCGTACGTTTAGACTGGTGATTGCGCCATCGGGTGAGATAAGGCCACCGCGACCGACTGGTCGCCAGCGCTGTTTGCGACGTATCGTCGCCGCGCACCGCGAATCGCCTTGAGGTTTAGTAGGTCGACCTTAAGGTGCGTAATGCATCGTGAATGTCCCCTGATGCGGGGGCGTCTGCGTTATGCCGTAGCCGACGGCCCAAACGTCCTCGCTCGACGATGCCGCGATTCCGCTGTAAACTGCTTCCTGGAGGTCATCGGGGTTGGCGACGTTGCTCCATCCTGACCCGTCCCAATGGTAGGTTATGTTCTGGATATTGTTGTTGTTCGGTTGGACGACGCCCTGGCCGACCGCCCAGACGTCGTCCGGCGCGATCGCCTTGACGCCAACGAAGTAAGACGGCTGTGTCAAGTTAGCGACGTCGACTTGCATCCACGCCGTGCCGTTCCAGTGGTACATCAGAGCGAACTCGAATCCGCTGGCGGATTCGAAGCCCGCCGCCCACACATCATCGCTTCCCGTACCTGAAACGCTGCGGATGATGGTGTAGTCAGCCTGGTTGGGCGGGAACGAGACCTGTTGCCACGACGAACCGTTGAAGTGGAGGGCGAGGATCGAGTTCTGACCGATCGGTCCGAAGTCGCCGATGGCCCAGACGTCGTTCGACGCCGATGCGAAGATCGTGAACAGGTTGCCGCCGACGAGCTGCGATGTGTCGACCGCCTTCCAGAGGTGCCCGTCGAAATGCATGATGAGCGGTTCGAACGACTGTTGTGTGATCCACCGCTGCCCGACGACCCACACGTCGCTCGCCGACGGAGCTGCGATGCCGTCAATGTAGTCGGCGACATTCGGATTCGGCGTGGGGATCCGCATCCACGATTGGCCCATCCACCGTTCGACGATCGTCTTTCCGCACAAACAAGACGGGTTATCTGAAAAGCCGGCGGCGAACACATCGCTTTGCGCATCGGTCGCTATGGAGTTCAACTGCGCAGTCGGTTGGAAAACCTTCGGCGTCGAGACGACCGACCAGCGCATGCCGTCCCAGTGCTCCGCGAGCGTCGCGGTCGGGAAGTTCACCGACACCGATCGCGTGCCGACAGCCCAGGCGTTCGCCGACGACAGATCGGCCACAGCTAGAAATTGGTTTTTCGCCGGCTGCGGACCGCCGCTCGGGCTATTGACGATGCGCCACTTGAGCACCTGAGAGAATGCGGAGGCGGGCGGTGTGCCCGATGGCACGACGAGCGTCGCGAGACCGAAAACCATCGTCGCGAACATGAGTGAGCGATTGATGCGCATTCGCTAATCGTCTCACGCGAGGCTGAAAAATTTGCGAAAATCTTAGCCCTCGGAAGCAGCCAATGAGGTTCGGACGTGGGCCAGTTGCCCGAGTTCGCGCGCCTCTACGGTTGACGCCTTTACACGCAATTGCCGTCATTTTTGTGACGTTTTATAGAGCGTTCCCGGAACGTCGTCGAGACTTCGCCCTCGGCCCTCTAGATATTGTTGCGATCCTCGCGCGGCTGCAGCCGCAAAACTTGGATCTCACAATCTCGGAAATCGTTTCTCGCGATTTCGAAATGTCTCGACAATGAGGGTACGGCGCCTCTCCGCCACTAGATCATCGGAACATTTGGGGAAGTAAGCCCGTTAGACCGGGTTCGCCTTTTCTGTTGGCTAGGCTAGCTTAGCGCACTATCAGACGTCGGCGATGCTTTGTGGCCGCGGGCCGCGGCGGTATTCCATCATGTACGCCGCTGCCTTCGCGACGTCCGCGCCGTAGTATCGCTCGACGACTCGCAATGCGAGGTCGATGCCTGACGTCTCGCCGCCCGACGACGAGACGTTCGGCTCTTCCACATATTTCGATCCGCGCAACAGCGTGACCCGAGGAAACGACTGCGCGAAGATATCGTACGCGAGATGGTGTGTCGTCGCTCGCAGCCCGTCGAAAAGACCTGCCTGAGCGACGATGAACGCGCCCGTACATACCGACATCGTCACGTCTGCGTGAGCACCTGCGCGCTTGACGTAAGCGACGGTTTGAGGTGACGTCAGTTGGTTCGGTACGACGATGACGTGCGGTTGCGGCGCGTCGTCGAATGAATATTGGGCTTGGAGCTGCAGCCCGTCGACATCGATCGCGTCGGTATTCGCCGAGATCATGTACGACCGGAAGAGCGGCGACGTCATGCGATCGGCGCCCATCGTCGCGGCCCGAAATGCTGCGTAGGGCCCGAATGCGTCGATCGCGACGAGCTGAGGCCCGACGACGATGCCCACCCGCACCGGACCGCTCGCCGGCGGCTTCAGCGGCCTCCCGCGTTCCGGAGCCGGGGTTCCTGTCGGCTTCGAACCGCTCGTCGCTGCTTGGAGCAGCAATGAAGAAGCGGCGATGCCGCCGGCGAAAGCGGCCACGCGGAAAATCGCGTTCTTTCTGTTCATATCGTGAGTCTAGCCGACACTCTCGTCGGCGTTCTTGAACGTTATTGGCGGCCTTCGGCGTCCGACGCTGACGTCGTCCCAGATGCGTCTCGAGCCCTTCGCAAAGGTCAGCGATTCTTCGGCGGTATTGTGCGTCGGAGAGGGTTAGATAGCGTTCGAAGTTTCGGAATCGTGACCATCTGGAGGCGCTGCCCCTGCTCACCGAACGGTTTTGCGACTATGCGGTAGTCAAACGTGAGCGACGAGTGACCGCCCATGTTTTCGCGGACGGCAAAACCCTGGGCAGTCTTTTGCGCGGCGTACAGCCCACGGCTGTCGCCCTCGGGCGTGATGAACACGAGATAGCTGGCGTTGCGATCAACGACGTTGCGAAACGCTGGGTCAAGCTGAACGTAAGCGTAGCCATTCTGTAGAGAAGCTTCGCCGAAGTCGTCGATGCTCGGCAGACTCTGGGTGGGTACATAGCTGACGACGGCGTGCCCAGGTCGCGTCGGTGACGGAGCGGCACAGCCCTGTAGGCACTGTCCATTTTTTAGGTACTGGCCTGCGATATTGACGTTTCCAGTGCTGCCGGTGAAGCAGTAGTTGGCAGCTATACCGACTTCTATGCAGCCGGCTGTGAACATTGTGCCATCATCGCCCACGCTGAACGCACCGAGCTGCGTGCAAGGATTATGGACGTTACCGGAACAGGCGTCAATGAGGTCGGCACCGGCAGGGGCTATCAGACTCAGTGCAGGCACTATACCAGCTCCGCCGATAACGTTCGCCCCGGCCCAGTTGCTCGAAAAGGCGGCTACGCCGAAACCATTGACCGAGTAGCCCAAGACTCCCGAGTTGAGATGCCCACCATCTGAAGAATTGTCTTGGGCGAGAACGCCGGCGTACCCAGTGCCGGTCGCCGTGCTGTTGTTCAGCGTCAACCCTCCAACGCCGTAGAAGTTCGTCGACGTCGCATAGATCGCGTCACTGTTGGTGGACGTCGCGATCAGCCCAGACCCACCTGTGGATGAGGCAACGATGGCGTTGCCAGACGTCGAACTTGCGGACACACCTGTGCCGCGCACGGAGAGACCGCTGATCCCGCTATCAAAGGTCCCCGACGTGCTCGAATCTTTGCCCGAGATACCGCTCGTTCCGTTCGACGCGGAGGTGCTGTTGAATTGGGTGACGCCGACGAGACCGGTTCCTTTCAGGCTCGTCCCCTGGGCGCCGGCGCCGGTTCCGCTATTCGTGTATTGGACGCATGCAGTCGTCTTGTTACACGAGTTGATGCCGATGAATCGCAAGACCGGGCCGACTTGATCGCTGACAGCCGGCACGAATGCAAGCGTGACGATCCAGACAGCTGCAAACAGTGAGGCCGCGATGACTGCGGGTTTACGCCCGACACGAGACAACAACATGACGGCTTTCCTTTCAGAATTCATTCGGGTCGCACTGCAACGTATTGCGCTCACGCGCCGCACCCGCCGTGCGCGCGCGAAAGAGCGATGCATGAAGATCGAGCGCGTCTTCCACGAACCAAGACTTTCGCGTTATCGCGTCGGTCGCCCGACAGAAGAGCACGCCATCCGGCTTCCGAAAGAAGTGGATGATGATGAGTTCGGCGCGGTCCGTGATGTCGATCGGTAGAACCCCCCGCGATTGGACGATCCGCGAAAACATTCTATCCGCCAAGCGTAATCGAATCGTAAATCGACGTTGCTCGCCTCGGCACATCACAAGAATTGAAGCGACCACCCCAGGGGTGGCCGCTCCCAGCGATATGCACCGTTATCGCGCTCGCACAGCTCGCCCACCGACTCCGATCAGTGGTGCGGCAGCACGGGTGGCTTGGACGGCTTGATGCGAGCCGGGTGAAGCATCGGCGCCTTCGGGCCCACCATGCCGTTGACTATCGTCATGTGCTGGTTCGCCCGCCCGAGCGCGGGCGCATAGATGTGGTAGTCGAAGGCGATCGAGCTGTGGCCGCCTTGGACTTCCCGCACCACGAAGCCACTCGTACCCTTGCTCGCGACGTACAACCCGCGTGTATCGCCGTCCGGCGTCAGCATCACTCGGTATGCGCGGCTGAGGTCGATCGTCTGAGCGAACGTCGGATCGAGCGATACCGTCGCGACGCCGTCGACAAGCTGTGCAGTGCCGTTGTCCTCGATCATCGGCGAGGTTGATGCGGGCGCATACGCCGTTGCGGCACCGCCGCCGCGCACGCGCGCGAAGTTACCATAGGCGCCATGTATGTAGAGGTTTCCCGTAGCATCGATGTAGGCCACGAGGTTGCTGCTCTCATCGTAGGCCGCGAACGGATAGCTGTTCGAGCGGGCGGCCACGCCGATGTACGACCCGGTGATGTCCATGCCTACTCCGTTGTTGTTTTCTCCCCAGTACGTCGGGCTTCCGTACGTGAATGCGACGACTCCGTAACCGCTGCCGCCGGTCGAATCAAGATAGGCGGCGGTGCCGCCACCGTTTGGGCGAGCGTAGTAAGAAGCGCCGTTCGGCCCACCATACGCGTCGATTGCGTTGCCGATCGAATTAGTGGCGGAAATGGCCGACGCCGAGCTACTGCCGGTGCTGGTACTCAGACCGTAGCCCGACGTGCTGCTTCCGGCAAGCCCTATGCCGCTGCCGGTGCTTTGACCCCAAGCGCCGATTCCGCTGCTGCTAGTGCCGACGACGGCGTAGCCACCACCGGAAGTGCCCTCGACGCCAAAACCGGTGCCCGATGAGTCAACGCCCACTACGCCCTCGACTCCGGATCCGTAGACCCCACGTCCGCTGCTGCTGTCGCCTTCCACACCCGTCGATGATGTCGACATGCCGAGCACGCCTTGCGCCAAAGCCGACGTACCTCTGACGCCGACACCCTTGTTGTTCGTACCGAGAACGCCGGTCGTGCCGTTGTTGGCCGCGGTACCCTTTACGCCGGTGCCTTTCGCAGCATCGCCTTCGACGCCGGTACCGGCGAGGAGGTTCTTATATTGCTCGCACGGACCGCCCGATACGCTGCACGTGACGAGGGCGAACGGGCCGACTTGCATTGTCATCGTTCCGTTCGCGGCGATCGCGGGCTTCAGCGCGAGCGCTCCCGCGAGTGCGCCGGCCGTCACGGTAAGCGCTGCCGCCGCAACTGCCGGCCGAGAAATAAGACTATGCATAACCAAACCCTCCCTCAAAAAAAGATCCGCCCGTCGTCCACCGCGACAAGTGGATCGTCAAATGATTTCGGTGCGCTCGGTGTTAGGAATCGGTGGAGCCTCCGCGTTGGACGATCCGCGAGGCCAGCTTATCCGATGAGCGTAATCGATTCGTAAATCGGCGTCAGGGAGTGTCGATCGCCTGTTTCAAGTCCTCGCCTGGGGAGAACTCGACGGCAGCAGCGCGCCGCTTGGCACGGTAATGGTCGGACCGCGCCTGCGCCTTGTTCCACACGGCCTCGCAGCCGACGGCCGCGGCCGAAGCCGCCAGGTGCTCGAAGGCGCGGTCGGCGTCGAGCGGCGTGGACAGTGCGTTCTTCTCGACGGCGTCGAGTGCCTGACCCAGTAACTCAGCAGCATCGGGTCGGCGAAGCGCAGCCGCGACGCGAGCGCGTGAGAGCTCCGGACAATGACTCCAGCCGAACAGCGTCTGCGCCGCCTGAACTTCTATCAGGCGCGAGGTGAGGCTCGCAGCCTCATCAATATCTCCCGGGGCCCCGCGCCCGAGCAAGCCGTCGATGAGGACGTTCGCAATCGCGTTCCAACGAACTGGCGAAGCCGACGATCGAGCCGCTTGCTCTGAGGCCCGAGCGTTTTCGACGAGCGCATCCCAATCTCGCACTGCGCTTGCCAGTATTGCGCGCATGTAGCGGACCCACATTTCGAAATGCCACACAGGATAGGCGGCGACGCCCCCAGCGTCGTGTTGCGCCTCGCCCGACGCGATGTACCGGGTCAAAGCGTCGAGCTCGCCTTTCGCCTCCGCGAAACGCTCGAGAGCATACCACAGAAGTGACCGAGTATATGTGAACATCATCTCCGCGGGACGCCCGGCGCGACTGGCGGTTGACCTTTCGAGCGCCGCTGTCTCGGCAGCATCCCGGAACCGCCACCACGTGATCTGTGCTCTCAAAAGTACGTCGATTGCGCCGCTTGCGACATTCCAATCGGCGGCGTTCACACCGGCCTCGTAGGCTCTGCGGGCCGTCGCAATCGCTTCGTGTTGGCGACCTTGGAAGCGATACGCGTTCGATGCGAGACGCAGCGCGCGACCGACCATAGCATGATCTCCGAGACGATGCGCGATCTCGGCGGCCTCGTTCGCATCGGCGGCCTGTTCGCCTGGTCGAAATCCGGTGGCGTACGCCCAGCTTCGCGTCAGGAGCGAGTCCGCGTGGAGCCGATCATCACCCGATAAACGCGTATGCCGGAGAGCGTCCGTTGCAGCCGCGATGCCAGCAGCGACGTCGCCGAGTTGCACATTGGCGTTGGCGAGAAGTCTATGATGGCTGCCGACAAGCCGAAAGCGCTGAGGACCGACGCTGACTTTCTCGAGTTGCGCCAAGCCCTTGCGGGCGCGCTCCGCGGCTTCATGCCACGCAGAGAGCGACGATGCGTCCCATGACGCTTCCTCAAATGCGACCGCGGCCTCTAAGTGATCGTGGGCGGCAGCGAGATGTCGTGCCCGCCGCAGGGCGCGATCGCTTACCGTACTCTCCGCAAGGCGCGCCGCGAATATACGGTGCAGACGCACGCGACGGCCCGCGTTGAGCAACGTCGCGCCAACCTCGCGAAAGACGTCGTGACAGAACTCGAACTGTGGACCGACGGATGGCTGCCGGATCACGCCCAGGTCGAGCAAGTCGTCGAAAGCATCGAGAGTCCGCGTCTCCCCGATGCCGAGCACGGCTGCGACGTCGTCGGCGGTCGCCTCCGGTTCGAGCGCCAACGCGCATGCGACGCTCGTCGCGTCTTCGCCGCGCGAACGCACGCGCGTCTCGACCTGGCGTCTGAGCGATTCTGGCAGGTCGAGCCGGTGATCGAGGGGTTTCGTAAGCCGCCATCCGCGAACTTCTGGGCGGATCGCGCCGGAATGGGCGAGCGAATCGAAGATACCGACGATGAAGAGCGGGTGACCCTGCGTGCGGTCATAGAGCGGGCCCGCCAAGGCGTCGGCTCCCTCTTGCATCACCTGTCGGATCAGCAAATCTACTTCTGGGCGATCGAGCGGCAATACGTCGACCTCGTCGAACGGGATGCCGCTCAGCGCTGAGCGCACCGTGTGAATCCCCTCGGGCCGAAGCGTGGCGATCACGCCGTGGCCGACACGTGTCAGCTCGCGGGCGATCGTCGCGAACATAGCGAGGCCCTCGGCTCGCAGCGCATGTACGTCATCCACCATCAACGCAATCGGACCTCGAACTGCGGCGCAGACAGCAGATGCACAGGATACTGCAGCCTCGGTCGCGCCCGCCACCACCAACCGGTTGAAATCGTCGTCCGACACCTGCGAGTAGAGGCGCGGCCAGGGGCCATAAGCGCCGGCATCGTTCTCGACACAGCGCACCGTAAACATAGCGACGTGGCGTGCCGCCGCAAACGCGCGCCCTTGGCTTAATATCGAAGACTTGCCGATACCGGCGTCGCCGACGAATAGCAGCACGCCGCCCGTCTCCTTCGCTGCCCGTGCGAAAGCGCTATCGATCGCTTCGAGCTCCGGCTCTCTTCCGACAAATCGAATCGTCGGCGTCGTTTCCGCAGGTCGAGCCGGTGCCTCGATCGCCCCATATCGTGCTTCGAACGCGAAGGATGGTCGCGCGCCCACATCGGCAAGAGCGGCGCGGCAGCGCGCTATGACCGACACCGCCGCGACATATCTTTCAGCCGCGAGCTCGGCGTCGATGAGTGCGGCGTACGCCGGCTCGTGGTATGGGTTACGCTCTATCATCCGCTGAGCGACGGCGACGTCGGGCGAGCGCTCGAGGCTTCTGACCAGCAGCGACTCGTATATCACTGCGAGCCGCTCCCGTTCGCTGACAGCCCACTCTTCGGAGACGCCTTCTAAGAAATCACCGTTGTACAAACCCAGCGCGGTCTGAGGGTCACCGCACTCGTCGGCGGCAGCGTTGACGAACTCTTCGGCATCGACCCAAAGAGGGGCGCGCCAGCGGACGATAAGCCTCGTCGCATGGATGAAGTCGTCCGGGTCGATGCCGTTCTTACGAAAACTACGGCGGATCGCCCACAGCGTGGTCTTGAAATTATCGTGAGCTCGCTGCGGCTCTGCTTCGGGCCAGAAGATTTCGGTCAGACGTTCACGACTGACGTCGCCTCGACGGTTTAAGGCGAGAAACGCCATGATCGCACGAGCCTTTTGGATCGTCGGCATGCCGAGCATGACGCCATCGATCTCGAGAGCCAAAGCGCCGAGCGTTGTGAGCCGGCCGGTGGCCATAGCCGATTATTTGGCGGGAACGCGAGCTCTCTCTTGCCCGACGACGAGGTCGATTGCACGGGACTGGTCGCCAGCGGCCTAAGCGCCTTGCGGCGTTCCGGAGCGAAGTTCTTGTCGGCTTCGAACCGCTATTGGCAGCGCGCTTTCCTTTCATATCATGAGCGTAGCCAAGAGGCACCTCAGCCTCTTGAACGTTATTGGCGACCTTACGCGCTCGCGCGGGTGTGCCGCGCAGGCTCGTGGTACTCATGAAAAGCCATGTCGATTTGGAAGCCTGGGACATTCGCTGGAGAAACGCGATCCCTTCGGATCGCCGGCGCGCTCTTGTCGGAGGTGCGGCACGCGCGCGGCTCGAGTGTCGCTCCCCATTCGCACGAAGCGCCGTACCTCAGTCTACTCCTCGAAGGATCGTATACCGAAGGCGCCGCGGACTTCTCTGTGCGCTACGAACCGTATACCGTCGTGTTCCACGATGCGCTTACGGAGCACTGGGATGCGATCGAAGAGAGCGGCTGCCGGATGTTTTTCGTCGAGCTTTTGGCGTCATGGACGACCGTGATCGCCGCCGCTCAAAAGCGTGCGCACCTCTTCGAGATGGACGGCAGCGCGCCGGTGTGGTTGGTCCTGCGGCTGCATCGAGAGTTTCTCGCCGGCGATGCGGCATCGCCCTTGACGATCGAGTCGGTATTGTTCGAATTGTGCGCGTACCTGTCGCACCCGATACCTGACGCGTCTCGCGAACCGGCGTGGATAGCGGAAACCGAAGCGGTGCTGCGCGCGGACATCGCGACACGCGTCGACCTTCGTTCGCTCGCGGCGCAGGTGAACGTCGACCCGTCGCATCTGTGCAAGACGTTCCGCCGCTTTCGGCGACGCACGATCGGCGACTACGTGATGGGGTTGCGCGTGCGCTTCGTCTGCCGGCAGCTCGTCGAGACGAGCGAGCCGCTCAGCGCGATCACCGCGCGGGCTGGTTTTACGGATCAGAGCCATATGACCCGGTTCTTCAAACGCTTCACGGGGATATCGCCAGCGGCGTACCGTCGCCAACAAGTCCGCGAGCCGATCGAGACTTGATCGCTGCTATCGGCATTTTGGTCGCGGCGCTGGCTGTCGGACCGCCGGGGAACGACTGCGACGCACGGCATCTGTTGGCGCAGATGCGTCAGGCGAGCGGCGGCGACCGCTGGAACGGCGTCGCCGAAATAGTCGCTGATGGCACCGTCGACGATGCCGGCTCGAGCGGCTCGTTCCACGAGGCGCGTGACCCGAAGACCGGCCGAAGCGCGTTTTCCGAATCGCTCGACGTCGGGCAAGTCACCTATATCTATGACGGCAAGACGAAATGGGAAGTCGACCAAGGAGGAGGCGTCACCGCGCTGGATGCGCCAGATTCTGCGGCGCGAGCGCTGACGACTGCATACATCGATAGCGTGAACTTTTGGACGCACCCGGCGCAAACGAGGTGCCTGCGTCCACGATCGGAGGACGCGAAGGCCTTCGATGTGATCCGAGTCGCGCCGCCCGGTGGCAGCGCCGCCGATCTGTGGGTGGATCGCTCGACGTACCTGATCGATCGCAAGGTCGAGCAGTGGCCGACGACGACGTTGACCGAACGGTACGCCGACTACCGTCGCAGTGACGGCGTGATGCTGCCGTATCGCGTGACTCGCCAATACGGCGATCAGAGCGGAGCGCCCGTCGAAGCGGTCGAGCGGATCCGAACGTATCGACCGCTGACGACCGTACGCGAAACGGACTTCGCGCGCCCGCCCGATCCGCCGCCAGGACGGATATCCGGCGCGCAAGCGTCAGTGCCGATCTCAGTAGACCACGGCGTAACGGTCTTCGACGCAAGGATAGACGGCCGAGGTCCATTCGCCTTTACGCTTGACCCGGGCGCGCAGGGCGCGTTGACGACGGTGGCGTCGACGCCGCTCGATCTCGCGATCGGGAAGATGAATCGCGTGATGACGATTCAGATAGGTGCGGCATCGATCGATGATATCGACCTGCCGGTCTACTCGGGCGCCGCAACCGATCTCTTTCCTAAGCGCTCGCCCGGACTTTCACCGATAGCCGGCACGCTCGGACCGGAAATCCTCGATCGGTTCGCCGTCCGACTGGACTATACGTCGAACGTGATGACCCTCGCGCCGTCTGGGAGTCTTGGCTGCGCAGGGACCGCTGTGGCCGAACGATTCGTGCTGCAAGAAGACGATGATATACCGCTCGTCCACGCAATGGTCGACGGCCATGATGGGCTCTTCCAATTCGACTTGCGCGCGCCGGCATCGCTCATGTTGTTCAAACCATTCCTGGACCGAACCGGTGTGTCGGGTTCGAACGTCGTGCGATCGCTGTCGATCGGCGGCACGACGCTGCACGGGGTGCCGACCCGCTTTCTCGCCAGCACAGCGGGAAAGTTCTCCTCGCGAACCGAGGCGGGAGTTCTAGGCTCCGCGCTGCTCTCGCGTTTCGTGACGACGATCGATTACCGTCATCGGTCGATTTGCTTCGAACGTGCGGCTAAGACTGCATCTTATCCGTGATATTGCAGGGTAATGGTCGTCGCTGCGTTAGCGGTCGGTTCTACCGACGTAAGTCGAACGCCGATGTCGCCGCCGCTCACGGCGTTGATCGTGACCGCCTGCGAGAAGTGTCCGTATGAATCCGCCATCACATCCGCGTTGTACGACCCGGTGCTGACCGTGAAGTAGCCGCCCATATTCGTCGTACTGACGGCCGCGATGTGCACGCGCGAATTGGGCTGCGTCGTACCCGAGACAGTGAACGATCCGCCGACAGTCGCTCCATTCGTCGGCGATACGTTCGTGATGTAATTCTGCACGCCGCTCGTACCCGACGTGAAGCTCCAAGAGCGGTCGAACGGGTTGCCGTTAGCATCCTTGCCCGTCACATGAACCGTGTGCGTGGTCGGTGCGAGATCGTATGGCGGCGAGAATTGGAAGGCGGTCGCGGAGACGTACGTCGTGCTCGAGACGTCTCGACCGTCGAGCGAGATCCTCACCGAATTGGGATCGACCGGGCTGCTGAAGGTGCCCGAGACCGAAGGTCTCCTAGCCGACACGACGCTGCTATCGGCAGGATGCATATTCGTGATGCTGACGCTATAGTTAGGCGCGGACGTCGGCTGCGGACCGCCGGCCATCGCGATGGTGACGGTCGACGTGTTGTTGTTCCAGTCGACGTTTGCGCCCAACGCCTGCGACACGAAGCGCAGCGGCACGAGCGTGCGCGCCCCTACCAGGAACGGCGCGACATCGAGCATTTCTTGGCTGCCGTTCACGATCGCCACGTTCGAGCCGATCCTGAGGCTGATGTTGCTGCCATTGCCCGTCGCATTGATCACGCCGTTGTCGTACACGACACTTGCGCCAAGCCGTTCAAATACACCGCGAAGGGGGACGAAAACGCGGCCCGATCGTTCGATCGGCGGCTGATCGAAGCCCACCTGCTGGCCGTTGACGACGATGGTGATATCCTGCGCGCGCGCCGGCGACGGCGCTATTGAAGTTGAGGCGATTGCGACGAGGCCTGCGGCAAGCGCGCAGCCGATTTTTTGCGTGATGCTCATGTCCCATTATTCCCGGCACAACGCCGCCGCAATCACGTGAGACCCGCATATCGGGAAGAATGCCGCTATCGAATCAGGAGGGAGGACCCGACGCTGTCGCCTTCTACCTGCCCAGCGATGAGTCGTTCGCGAGCTGAAGCGTGACCTGTGCGACGGCTTTAGAGACGAGCCCGAGCACGAACGGGTCGTTGTTCGACAGATTGTCGCACCACTTGAACGGCATGTCGACGCATCCGCCGGTGAATCCCGGAATTTGACCCTCGTAATCGCCGAGGAATCCGCCCCATGTCCGCACTTCTACCGGACGTTTGCAGCAATCTTGCATTGTGAGAATCCCGGTGTTCGGCACTCCGACCAGACTGAACGAGTTCGAGTCGGTGCCGTCGTTGCCGAAGAACACGGTGCGCGCGACGATGCCGATAGAGCTGAAGTAGTCCTTTATCGCATCCTTGCCGGCGCGCGATTCCGGCACGACGTTCGGCGGGAAGCGATCCACGTTGCCCGCCTTCGCCGGGTCGGCGATCTGGATATCGTAGTTCGGAGTCGCCGTGACGTCGACATCGAAGTCGAACACGATCCGCCGCAATTCCGACGGAGTCAGATTCCTCGTATAGTAACGGGAGCCGAGCAGGCCGATCTCTTCGCCACCGAACCAGATGTAGCGCAGCCGGTTTTTCGTCGGCGTGTTCGCCAACGCTAGCGCGGTTTCGAGAATCGACGTGGAGCCCGAAGCATTGTCGAGCATGCCGGCGCCGTAGATCGAATCGAGGTGTGCGTCGACCACGAACACGTGATGAGAATCGCCGTACGGCGAATCCGCGATGACGTTGTAATCGACGCCGCTGCTCTCGCCCATGCGCACGTCGATGTGGACCAGCGGCGCGTTACCCGACCGATAGCGTTGGAGCAGCGCTTCGCCAACCACACTCGAGGCGAAGCCGACGACTGGGATGCCGGCCGGATCGTCAATGCGGGTTTCGAACGGGCCGCCTTCCGTGACATACAGAATCGCCGCACCAGCGCCGGCATGTTGCGCATTCGTAACCTGAGCGTCGACCGAACACGCGCCGCGCGCGAGCAGTGCGATGTGCCCGCGTGTGAATCCGGCGAAATCGGCTGGGGAACAGCCATCAAGAGAACCGCGCGGCGCCTGTACCGGCGCGGTCAACGAGCCGCTGCCCGATCGTCGCGCGACGAACCAGTCGCGTGCATACGCGTACGCGCCGCTCGGCGTACCGAACACCGGCGTGCCCATCACTTGACTCGCGCGATACGTGTATGGCTCAATCGTGACGTGATAGCCCGCGCCCCGCATGAGACGCGCGACGTGATCGACCGACGCTTCGTAACCGGGCGTCCCCGTGTCTCGGTTGCCATGCCCCTGCGCGTCGGGATTGGCATCGGCGATTCTCTGGAATTCTCTGAGGTGTTGCCACAGCGATGATTGTTGGATGCAGGCATCGAGTTTCGTCGTTGTGTCGTTCCTGTGCGTATCGCAGCCGGCGTCGGTCGTGCGGCTCTGGATGGGCTCTGACACGGTCGGAACGGCCGAGGTCAGGTGCGCGCAGCCGCAAAGAACGGCGGCGATCAACGCCGTGAAGGCGGCGAGAGTTGGTCTCGAAGCGGTGCGGTGCACGTCATGAGGCTTCCAGGGCCGGAGAATTCATCCATTTCCTGGCCGCGTTGCGACCCTGACTTCATATCGAATACCGTGGCGGACAGTGCCTCAATGGCTAGTCTGGCCGAGCGCGTCCAAGGCGGCTTTTGCGCGGCTCAACGAAGGATCGATCGTCAACGCCTTGCGATATTCCACTGCGGCTTCGGTGACATCGCCTGAGGTCTGCAGCGCGCGCCCGAGCCCGAAATGCGCCTGCGCGCTTTCGGGATGGTCCGCGACGTTTTGCTTCAAAAGTGCTACCGCCGTTTCGGTGTGACCCATCTTGAGGCACTGGTAGCCGATGAAGTCTACAGCGTCGCCCATCTTCGCGTCATGCTCGACAAGCGGAAAGAACTGGTGGTATGTCGTGAGCACCGCGCCGGCATCTTCGCGCTCGTCGTAGATCCGCTCGAGCATCGTCTGCAAAGGCGTGAGCGACCACTGCGGTGGAGAGAAAAAAGACAGGTCGAGCTTCGGATTGATCACCACCGAATTGATGCCGCCGTCGTCGAGCACGCGTCCGGTCGCCGAATCGACTTCGCTATCCCGATGGTACATCATGATGCCGCCCTCAGGCCGGTAGTCATCGTAGACGTCATACGTCTTCAGTCGAGCGCCAAAGGCGTGCATCGGCACGACCTGCCAGCGCCCATCGATCATGAACGTGTCACGGTCGACCAGCAGATCTTCCTTGAAGCCGTCGACGAGCGTGACGTGCACGGTGTATACGGGATGCCCCTCAAAGGTCGCGTCATCGCCGAGCGTCAGCGTCGTAAGATGAAGCGTGGGCTCGACGAGCGGATCGTCGAACATCGCCGAGTTCCGAGTCGCGCGGGCGGCGTCGCGGACGGTGCGAACGACGACGCCAGGATCTGGATAATACTCCCAGGCGCTTCCGTCGTAGCCCTCATGGATCTGATCGAGGCGGTGGACGACCGGATCGCCGATGACGCGATAGAACGGTCGCATCTGCGCCGTGTACGTATCGATACGGAAATCACCCTCGTGGTACCAACCGCGTTTGACAAAGGAGTGAACCGCATGTATTCTCACGATGCCGCCGAGCGCGGCGACGTGGCGCGCCACGATGCCGGAGATCGTCATCGGAGGCGATGAAGGCGACGCGACCGCGAATAGCAGCGCGCAGATCGTGGCGACGAGCATCCTGAAGGCCCTCTCGGACGGCAGCTCTTGTTACTACTATAGAATTAGTAGTGCGGCCGACTTTCTCCTCCGGAGGCGAGAATTTCACAAAACCGTAAGGAGACGGCATGAAGCGGTTTTCCACCGAGACCGATCGGGTCGAGGCCTTCAGCGATGGCGTGTTCGCCGTCATCATCACCATCATGGTGCTCGAGATCCATCCGCCGCACGGCGGCGAGCTTCGCGATTTCTTGCCGGCCGTGCCCACGATCGCCATCTACGCGCTGAGCTTCGTCTTCATCGGCATCTATTGGAACAATCACCATCACATGCTGCGCGCGAGCAAGGGCGTCGACGGGCGCGCGATGTGGGCGAACCTGCATCTGCTCTTCTGGCTGTCACTCGTGCCGTTCTCGACGAATTGGCTCGGGCAGAACCCGACCGCCGTCGGTCCGACCGTGCTCTACGGCGTGAACCTGCTGCTCGACGCGATCGCATACACGATCCTGCAGCGCTCGCTACTCGCCGTGAACGGCCGCGATGCCCCATTCGCGAAGGCGGTGGCGGTCGACGTGAAAGGCACCGTTTCGATCGTCTTATACGTGCTCGCGATCAGCGCGGCGTTCTTCGTGCCGGCTGTCGCCGACGCGCTGTTCGTCACGATCGCCATCATGTGGCTCGTGCCCGATAGGCGCTTCGAACCGCTTATCGACACGAGCGACCGGCCTTAGTACTCCGGCTAGGCGGATCGCGTCGACGGCGCGCGACCGAAGCGTTGGCGCCCGCGTTCTCTCGCTTTCGCCGCCTCGATCTCGCGATCGCGCGGCGGCGCGTTCGTCACCAGCGATGCGAGCAATTCGCGGGCTGCATCTGTCACGTGTTCGACCGCGTGTTCGAAGGCCGCCTCGTTCGCTTTCGACGGATGCGCGAAGCCGCTCAGCTTTCGCACGAATTGGATCGAGGCCGCCCGGATCTCGTCGTTCGTCGCCGGCGGCGCGAAATTGTGAAGCGTCTTGATGTTCCTGCACATGCCGTAAGACTTGTCCGGATCGAACCGAAGATTCCTCGGTGCCCTTACCATATGGCGGACAGAGGCGGGCGCTTGACCGCTATCCAACCCGAAAGCCCCGCGGCCCCAACAAAGGAGCACGCCATGATGCGACTTGCTCGATTCAGTCTGGGCGGAACCGCCTTCGTCCTCGCAGTCACCCTTTCGTCGCTGCAGCTATGCGCGGCGCGCATCGTCTACACGCAGACGAATCAAACCATCAGCGGCGACGACGCGTCGCTTGCGATCGACCTCAATCACGACGGCGTGACGGACGTGACGATCCAGTTGGCCTTGTCGACGATAGGATGTTGCGCTGGAACCTAGGTGCGTTGATCTGGCAAGGATCGCCGTACGCGCCGCCTCGGCTGCCCGTTTAGCCATGACTACGGTTATTGGGGCAATTCAGGGCCGCACTACCTCGGCATCGCGTTCGTCAAGAATGGCCACGTGCACTACGCTTGGGCGCTGCTCCAGGTATCGTTCGTCAACTCCCAGCGGGTGCACTCGATCATGGCGACGTTGACCGGCTATGCGTATCAGACGATCGCCGGCAAACCACTCCCGGCCGGCCAGACCTAAACCGACGCTCTTCTGAACGCACCCTCCATAACTGCAGCGGAACTCCGCAATAGCGCAGGATTTTAGGCCGTCGCGCCATAGGGTCCGCGCATGAAGAATTTGACTGCCGTCATCCTTTTTTGTATCGCCGTGTCCGCGCCGTTAGGCGCGAGCGCCACAGGCTCGACCTCGACCTCGCAAGCGCTCATGAGCAAGCTCCATTGGCGCAACATCGGCCCGTACATCGGCGGCCGTGTCGTCGCCGTCGCGGGCGTGCCGAGCGATCCCGACCTGTTCTACATGGGCGGCGTCCAAGGCGGCATCTGGAAGAGCACCAACTACGGGCTCAGCTGGGATAATATCTCGGACGGTAAGATACCCGGCGTCGCCGACAGCATCGGCGCGATCGCCGTCGCGTCTTCCAACCCGAAGATCATCTACGCCGGCAGCGGCGAGAGCGACATCCGCGGCGACTTCGACACGGGCGTCGGCATCTACAAGTCGACCGATGCCGGCAAGACTTGGCATTACGCCGGCTTGCGCGAGACGCACATGACGAGCTCGATCGTCATCGACCCGCGCAACCCGGATGTCGTGTACGCGACCTCGATGGGCCACGTCTTCGCGCCGAACCCCGATCGGGGCGTGTTCAAGACGACCGACGGCGGCAAGACGTGGACGAAGGTCCTCTACGTCGACGACAAGACGGGCGCGAACGACGTCGTCATGGATCCGCAGCATCCGGACACGCTCTACGCGTCGTTGTGGCAGGCACAGCGACAGCCGTGGCATCTCGAGAGCGGCGGCCCCGGGAGCGGCGTCTACAAGACGACCGACGCGGGCGCGCACTGGACGAAGATCTCAAGCGATCCAGGATTCGCGACCGGCGTACTCGGCAAAATGGGCCTCGCGGTCGCGGCGAGCGATCCGAAGGTCGTCTACGCGATCGTGCAAGCGACCGACGGCGGCGTTTTCCGCTCGAGCGACGGCGGCGCGACGTGGCACCGCGTCAACAGCGAGTGGAAGCTCCGTCAGCGAGCCTTCTACTATATGGCGATCTACGTCGACCCGACGAACGCGAACACGGTGTACGCACCGGAAGTCGACAGCGTCTGGAAATCGACGAACGGGGGCAATGTCTGGAAGCCGCTCATGCCGCCGGGCGACCACCACATCATCTGGATCAACCCGCGCAACACGAACATCATGCTCGAAGGCGACGACGGCGGCGCGACCGTCTCCGTCGACGGCGGCAAGACGTGGAGCAGCGAGAACAACCAGCCGACAGGGCAATTCTATCACATCGCACTTGATAGCCAATTCCCGTACCACGTCTACGGCGCGCAACAGGACGAAGGCGCGTTCGAAGGACCCAGCGCGTCGAACGAAGGCCTGACGCTCGGCGTTTGGCACACGGTCGCGCTTGGCGAGAGCACGTACATCGCCGTCGATCCCCGAAACCCGAACGTCACGTACGGCGCGGGCTACTACAGCGCGTTCGCACGGCTCGACACGTCGACCGGCGAGCAGAAGAACGTCAGCCCGTGGCCGCGCTACATGGCCGGCGCGGCGGCTGCGGAGACCAAGTACCGATTCGGCTGGACGCACCCGGTCATGTTCTCGCCGGTGAAGCCGGACGAACTGTTCGAGACGGCGCAGGTCGTCTTCAAGAGCGACGATTTCGGACAGACGTGGACGATCGTCAGCCCCGATCTGACGCGCGACGACAAGACGAGCGAGGCGCCGAGCGGCGGCCAGATCTATTACGATCAGACCGGCGCCGAGACGTTCCCCGACATCGCGTCGTTCGCGATCTCCCCGCTCAGCGCGAACGTCATGTGGGCCGGTTCGGCGGATGGGCTAGTGCACGTGACGAGCGACGGCGGCGCCGATTGGAAACTCGTCACGCCGCCCGACCTCCCGCAGTGGGCGCAGATCAGCAGCATCGAGCCGTCGCACACGGACCAAGGCACGGCATTCGTCACGGCTTCGCGATTCATGTGGGACGACTTCCATCCGTACATCTATAAGACGACCGACTACGGCGCGACGTGGACGGCGATGACGAGCGGCATCCCATCGGACCAATACGTCTTCGTCATCCGGCAAGATCCGCGCGAACCGCGCGTGATGTTCGCGGGAACGCGAAGCACGGTCTACGTCAGCCTCGACGGCGGATCTCAGTGGCAGCCGATCGCGCTCGATCTGCCTGGCGTCCAGGTCCGCGATCTGGCGATCGATGCGCGTCAGGGCGAGGTCGCCGCCGCGACGCACGGCCGCGCGTTTTGGGTCTTAGACGACCTCGCGCTCGTCGAGCAGCTCGCGCGCGGATCGAGCATGATGCCTTCGGCCCCGCTGCTCTTCGCGCCCGAAACCGCGTGGCTCTCGCACGCGTACGGCCAGCCGGGTTTCCCGATCCCGAATCTTGGAGACAGCCCGGACTACGGCGCGAGCGTGTACTTCGAAATCCCGAAGGGCTACGACGGCAAGACGCCGGTGAAGCTGACGTTCCTCGACGCCGGCGGTAAGACGGTCCGATCTTTCGATCTCCATTTGAAGGAGAAAAAGCCGAAGGAGCTATCGTTCGCGGAGCGCGCGCTGCTCGATCAACCGGCGCAGACCGCCTACGACCTGCACAAGCTCACCGCGATCAGCCCCGGCATGAACAAGTTCCAATGGGATCTTCGCTATCCGTCGGCGACGGAAGTGACCGGTCTGCACAACGCGACGGCTGACGACTTCAGCTCAGGAATGATCGGCCCGACGATCGTCCCCGGCACGTATACCGCGGTCCTCGACTACGGTGGAAAGTCGATGCGAAAGACGTTCCACGTCGCGCTCGACCCGAGGCTGCATCCCGCGGCGGGCGATCTACAAGCCCGGCTGACGTTCGCGATGCGGATCAGCAACTACCTCGACGCGCTCGACAAGTCGGTTAACGCCGCGCTCGCCGCACGCGACCGCATGCCGGCCGCGCAGCGCGCGCAGGTCGACGCCGTCTTGGACGATTTGGTGCAGTTCAACATCAGGTCGAGCGAGGGCGATCTGCTCGACGAGTCACGGCTCCACGAACAGCTCGCGTTCCTGATGAACTCGCTCGACAACGCGTACCAGGCACCGACGAAAGCGGAGTACGCCGCATTCGACGACTTGAAGGCCTTGAGCGACGCCGATCTTGCGAAGCTCCAGGCGGCGATGAAATCGCCCTAACGGAGGCGGTCGGGATCGACGGCGACGCCGAACGTGCCGCCGCCTGAGTTCCCAGACACGACGCCGATGAGCGTACCGCCCGGGTAGAGGTACTCCTCCGCCTGGTTGTTGAGCCCGTCGGCGATGAACCAGTGGTGCTCGAACTCGTTGACCGCCAAACCTGTCGGCGCACCCATGACCGGGAACGACTTCGGGTGCGTCCGCGGCAGCTCGAAGGTGTCCGCGAGCCCCGCGCCGGCTTCGTCGAGGCGAAGATCGCCGCCCGAGTCGAACGCCAGACCACTCGGACCAGTGAGCGATGCGCCGATGACTTCCGTCATGCTTCCACACGCACCGGCCGGGCATGAGACGGACCACAAGCTCCCGATGTCCGTCTGACCCTCGAGCTTGTCGAAGAAGACCGTGCCGTCACCACGCACCGCGAGAAATTGGCCGACCCCGCCGACCGGCATCGCGAAGTTGCCGACGAATGTGCCGCCGTTCGGACCGGCGATCCACGTCGACAGCGAGCCGTCCTCGTGGAGATCTTCGCGCACGAGGTTCGATGCGACGACGGTTCCGTCGGCGGTGAGGACGACGTCGACCGGATCTTGGCCTGACGGATCAGTGTACGTGTCGTACGGCGCGGTCTGACCGCGATGGAACACGATGATGTCGTGACCGAAGTCGTTCGCGACGTACAGGTCGTGCGTCGCAGAGTCGACCGACATCCCCCACGGCGCCTTCACATGCGACGTCAGCACGCCGCACGGCGCTTGCCCGTTGAAATTGCCGGCGTAGATGTTGATCGTGTTGTTGTTGTAGTCGGAGACGTATTTCAGGCCCCCGTGCGCCGGACAGCTGTAGAAGCTCGTTTGCGTGCGCATCTGCGACACGGGGTGGATCGGCGAGAGCACCGACGGCGCTATGGCCGTCGATCCGCTCGAGCTCGAGCAACCATTGAGCAACGCCATTGCGCCGAGCAACGCGAATGTCGCCGCGGTCCGAATGCCTGTCATCGTCCGACTCCTCAAAGCGCGTAGGTATGTGCGCGCTTGTTACTCCAGCGTGAAACGGCAGCCTGTCGTTGGCACGCGGTTGTCAGGCAAGTATGGGTTTTTCTCCGCCTGACCGACTGTGGACGGCGGATATCGGACGGACATATGATATGAAGCGGCTCTAACTTAGGTGAGCAGCCAGGCGGTGCATCCCAAGGGCCGGCCCGCGAAGCCGACGTACTATTCCAGCATGGTCGGCGCTCGTGTTATAGCGCCGGCGTCTTGAGGTATCATGATCGGGCGCTCGATCCGGTGCCGGACATTCGTCGGGCGGCGCAAAGAGCTCGCCGAGCTCGACGACGCCCGCAAGTGGCTTTCGAAGAGCAGCGGCTCGTTCGTTTTGGTCACGGGTGAAGCCGGAATCGGCAAGACGCGCCTGCTCAACGAGTTCCTCGGCTTAGCGCACGCCCGGCGCGCGAGGAACGTCGTCAATACCGAGTGTCTGCAACGCGCACAGCAGCCGCTCGGGCCGGTACGCGCGCTCGTGCGTGCGCTCGTACAGCTCGTCGCGCTCGCCGATATGCCGCCTCCGGTCCTGCGCGCCCTCGTCCAGGTCATGCCCGAAGAATTGCCGCGCGATCTCGTCGACGAGCACGCGCGGTTCGCGCTCGAAAAGGACCAGCTCTTCGCATCGCTTCTCGCGTTTCTCAAACTCATCTGCGCGAAGCGCGCGACGCTCTTGACGATCGAGGACATCCATTGGTCGGACGAGTCGACGATCGACTTCCTCTCGTACCTCGTCAATCGCATGGAGTCGATGCGACTGCTCGTCGTCGCGACGTGCCGCGCCGACGAGCTCGAGCGAGACGAGCGACTGCTCGCGTCGATGTCGCAGATGTTCCGTGCTCGGTGCATCCGCCGCGTCATCCTCGACCCGTTGCCGTCGGCCGAGATCAGGGCCGTGGTCGACGGAACGCTCGATGGGCGCGGTACGCTGCCCGAGCCGATCATCCGCGACATCGAACAGCGCAGCGAGGGCAACCCGTTCTTCGCCGAAGAGCTCGTCAAGCATTACGTCGAGCGGGGTTCGCCTATCCGGCCGGCCTCAAACCTTCCCCTGTCTATTCGCGCGAGTATCGCGCAGCGTCTCGTCGTGTTGACGCCGGACGAGCGGGCCATCATCTCGTGCGCCGCGGTGCTCGGCCAGCGCTTCGATCCCGCGCTGCTCGCCATCGTCGTGGATCGCGAACCCGGAGCGATCGTTCCGACGTTGCGCAAGGCGCAGGACCTCGATCTCATCACCGATGACGGCCAGAGGCGGCTCAGCGTGCGGTTCCGACACGCGCTGACGCGCCAGACGATCTACGACAGCGTTCCGGCGTTCGAAGCGCGATCGCTTCACCTGAAGATCCTCGTCACGCTCGAAGCGGATCACGACTCTGACACCTACGTCGAGGAACGCGCGTACCACGCGTGGGCCGCCGGCGACGCGGCGAAGACCGTGCGCTACAACGAGCGCGCCGGCGAGGCGGCGTTCTCGCTGCGCGCGTTGCCCGAGGCCCTGACCTGTTTCCAGCGTGCGTTGGCGTCGTCGAGCAATCCGGACGATGAGGCTCGTATCCTTGGCCGCATCGGCGCGATCGAACGCGTCCAGGGGCACTCGCAGGCGGCACGCGACGTCCTCGAAGCGGCGCTCGCGATCCGGTTGGAACGCAAGGAAGTCGATGCCGCCGCTTCGCTCGTCGCGAGCATCGCCGGGCAACGTTATAATGTCGGGGATCACGGAGCGCTCGCGTACGCTGAAAGCTTTCTCGCCGAGTGCGGGCCCTCGATCGGGTCGCAGGCGCGCGACAATCTCATCGTCGTCGCGGCTCGCATCGCATGCGCTCTCTGCGACTTTCACGCGGCCGAGCGGCTCCTCGAAGCGATGTCAGACCCCGAAGCGCTCGCACCCGGTGCGCGCCAGAACTACCTCATCGTGCAGCTCATGCGACACTCCCATTCCGGCGAAGCCACGGAATGGAAACGGTCGGCGGCACAGGTCGACTCGCTGCTCCCCCAACTCGCTCCTGAGTCCGTCGTCGCCGTCGAGGCGGCACTCGCGATGACCGGCATTTATCTCGGCGTGAACGAACACGTCGAGATGGCGCTCGATCGTGCAGAACGGGTCGAGCGCGACTGGGGCTTCCGTGGCCAGCGCCTCTATGCGCTCGCGACGAAGGCCGAGTATCTGTTCCAGCGCGGACGTATCGACGAGGCTCGGATGTGCGTCGATGAAGTCGCCCGAAATCAGGATTTTCGGCCAGCGCGCCGCGTCGGAGCGCTCGTCGCCGCACGCATCTCGGCCGCGTCGGGAGATGCTGCGTTGTGGAACCGTTTTGACGCTGAGGTCCTTCGCGAAGCTCGCGACAAACTCGAAGATCCGGACTGCGTCTATATCCTCGGTTCCTATGCCGCGCTTCGCGCGGCGACCGGCGATCTCGATGCAGCCCGGGCCGATCTGCGAGCTGCGATCGCATCTGTCGCGATCGCAGCGCCGGAAGCGATGTACATCATGCTGGACGCGGTGCGCCTGCTCGATCTCGATCAGCTCACGCCGGTTCGCCGCCTCATCGAGAAACGAGTCGACTCCACCCTCCCGACACTCAGCGCGAATGCCAAGCTGGGCGCGGCGATCATCGCGGCGCGGCAAGGTCGCACCGACGAGGCAGTATCGCTCGCCTCCGATGCGGCCGCGCTCTATGCGGGTCTGGGCTGGCCCATGCTCGAGGCGCGGGCGCTCGAGGTCTGCGGTCAGACGGAAGCTGCGCGCGCGATCTATCTAAGCCACGGCGCCACCGCCGATGCGCGCCGGCTCGCTGATTCGGCCGCCCCCATGAACGAAGCAGTCGCTGATGCGCTATCGTCGCGCGAACGCGAAGTCGCCGAACTCGTCGCACGCGGTTTGCGAAATTCCGAAATCGCCAAGCGCTTGAGCATCGGCAATAAGACCGTCGAAAAGCACCTCGCCTCGGTGTTCGGGAAACTCGGGGTGCGGTCGCGTTCCGAGGTTGTCGCGCACATGGCCGCTTCGCGCGACCGGGCCGCGAACTGACTAGAGCCCACAGGTAGGGTTTCCACCCATACCCGTACGTCGGCATCTCATCTATCATCTCGATGAAGGTCTGCGATGCGATCGCGCAAGCCGGCCTTGCGTTAGGAACCGTAGCGACTCGCGGCCCGGACGCCAAGGTCCACGGCCGGTCCAACGGCGTTTTCGTCGTGGACCGGCCGCGTCGTGTCGCGGTTCGACCGCTTCATCATCGAACGTGTGCTCCGGATGCATCTCCCTTCGAGCGTTGAACCGATGGGGATAAGGAAGGGGTGACATCCGCATGCCCAAGTATCTCGTCCAAGGCAGTTATTCGGTCGACGGCCATAAAGTGTACTCCCTACAGACCTGGGGTACTCTTTTCGGCCAACCTCTGGAAGGGCGTCCGTCCACCGATCGCGGTGTGCGGACGCTCGGTGTTGTAGTAGTTGACGTAGTTGGTGAGCGCATCGGCGCGCGCCTCTAGGGTGCCGTACGCTCGACCCTTGAGTGCCTCATCGGTAATCGTGCGGATCCATCGTTCGACCTTGCCGTTGGTCTGCGGGCGCCGTGGCCGGATGAGGATATGACGCATGCCCAGCAGTTGGCACGTATCGCGCCAATACGCTGACGTGTAGCACGGTCCACGATCGGTCATGATGCGCTGGGCGCCGATGCCGATGCTCGCGAACCACTGCTGCGCCCGCTCGAGGAAGCCGGTGGATGTGCCCGCCAACTCGTTCGGATGGATCTCGGCATAGCCGATGCGCGTGCAGTCATCGATCGCGACGTGCAGGCATTCATAGCCAGGCCCGCGCCGACGCCGATGCGGGTCGTCATACAGGCCTAACGTGCCGAGTTTTTTGACGTCGACGTGGATGAGCGCACCCGGCGTTGTATGCTCGTAGCGGACCACCGGGAGGCGGTCCTTGGAGGCAAGTCGGTTGATGCCGTACCGCTTGAGCACTTTGTAGACGGTCGAGGGTGCCATGTGCAGCTCGAAGGCAAGTCGGTTCGGTCCGATGCGGCGTGCTTGGCGGGCAGCGATGATCCGCTGTTCAATCTCGGGGGTCAGTCGACGTGGCTGGCGGCGCGGTCGTGATGACCGGCTCTGGACGCTGTCGCGCCGCAACCAGCGGTACACCGTGTGCTTGGATACCTGGTACTTAGCCTGGATCGCGCGGACGAGCATGCCGGCTCGTCGATCGGCGACGATGTCGGCGCGAATCGCAGCAGCATCCCAACGAGTGGTATAATGCATGAGGAGCCCTCCGGGTGGTGTGTGTTCACAACAACACCGTTCCGGAAGGGCTCTCTTCGTACCTCAGGTGTGTGGGGAGTACAATAAAGGACTGCTCAAACAGGGCGGATCCGCGCGTCGCGAAGCGATCGGCAAACTGTTGGAGAGCGTCGGCGGACGGCTCGAATCCCTGTATTTCGCGTTCGGTGCGGACGACTTCATCATCATCGGCGAGTTGCCCGATAACGTCAGCGCGAGCGCCGTCGCCTTGAACGCAGCCGCGAGCGGCGCGGTCTCGAACGTCCGCACGACCGTGTTGTTGACGCCTGAAGAAGTCGACCAGGTCGCGAAGAAGTCGGTCGTCTACAAGCCGCCGACGACCTAGTCACGAGTCGTCCCAACCGTTCAGCGCCGGCTTCAAATCGACGATGGGCGTGCCGTCGATCGCCTCGAGCGGTCCGACACGCAGACGGCGCCCGTCGATCTCTCGCACGACGACGCGATGCAGCCCGATCGGATTCGGCCGGTCGGGCGAACGCGTGTCGAAGACGCCGGTGAGTGGACTGTTCGCATCGCCGCGGGGATGCACTTTCAGTTCGTCGCGGCGAGCGAGATGCAGCCATGTGATGACGATGACATCGTCGCCTGGCGAAATCCCCTCGATGCCGTCGGCGGCATCGGCCTCGATCTCGAGCCACGCATCCGGCGCTCCCTCGCGACCTTGCTTCGGTCCGTCGCCTCGCCGCTTGATCGTCGATCGGACGACGCCGATCGGGCGTATTTCGAACGCGCCTTGGGTCATGCTTTTAGCTTCGCGACGATCTCGTCCGTCGTGCCGATCTCACCGATACGCGGGAATATGCGGTTCAGCGTATTCTTATGCGCATCTTCGAAGAGATCGGTCATCGCATCCGAGGCGAAGGTCAGGTTGTAGCCGCGTTCGAACGCGTCGCGCGCCGTCGACTCGACGCCGATGCTCGTCGCGATCCCGCACATGACGATGCCCGTCACCTTTCGCCGACGCAGCTGCAGGTCGAGCTCCGTGCCGTAAAACGCGCCCCATTGGCGCTTCGTGATGAAGATGTCGGTCGCCGGATCCGCTTCCAAGTCGTCGGCGAGTTTCGCGAAGTCGGGCGTCGGCGTTCTGGGCGGCGGCTTCGCTTCGGCGCGCGGCGCGAGCATGATCTCCGGGCGCCATTCGACGTTGACGAGGACGACCGGCTTGGCGGCTGCGCGAAACGCCTTCGCAAGGCGGCTGCACTGCTCGACGATTCCGGCCGTCGGCTGGAAGGTCTGCAAGCCGATGACGCTGCGTTGGATATCGATGACGACGAGCGCGGTTCGCTCATCGAGGGCCGTGACCGGCATGTCCTGACCTCCCATCGTTATGCGAAGCTTAGTGTATGAACATGAAGACGATTCCGAGGGCCATGATGAGACCGCCGCTGAGCACCTCGCCGTAACGCTCGAGCGGGCCGATGCTCAACTGCTGGAGCCCGCTTGCAGAGGCGACGCAGAGCGCGACGTACGTCGCGATGGTCGACACGGCGAAAACGGCGGACATGAGCGCGATGAGCCCCGGGCCGAATCGCGAAGCGGCGAAGAACGCGGGAATGCCTTCGACCATCGGTGATGAGCCGAGTATGAGGAGTAGCGCCGTACGCGACGACGTCGTGTGCTCGTGCTCGTGCTCGGGCGGCGAATCGGCGACGACGGCTGCGGCTTCATGCCAATCCGCAGGCGCGTGCGTATGCCAGTGCGCGTGGATAAGGCTCCCATGCCGGTGCCGGTGTGCGTGCCCGCGTCGCGCGCTAGGATCCGCAACGGCCTCGGCCGCCCACGAGGCGCCTTCGGCGCGAAGTTCGCGCAGCGCGCCTACGACCACCCATGCGCCGAAGATGATGAGCGCCCAACTCGTGACGAGGTCGACCGCTCGGCCGAATCGCTCCGCGAACAACGCGCCCGCGATCCAGACCGACAGCGCGATGACGAGCGTCGAAAAGGTGTGGCCGATGCCGGCGATCGCCGCCGTGCGCGCGGTTTGCGAGCGCGTCCACCCTTGCCGGCGTGCGAGCAGAGCGATCGGCACCCAATGGTCGGGGACCAGCGTGTGGAGAACGCCGACCGCTGCGACGGCGATGACGAGCAGGGCAGGCGTCGCGGAAGTTAGGGACGGCACGCCTCGTCCTTACGAGGTTAGATCCGAAGCGCCTCTTCGACCGCCTGGTCCTCGGTCATGCGCGCTCCGGAAGCGCGCAGCCTTGCGAGCTCACCCTCGCCGAGCGCGGAGCGCAGGACGGCTTCGAGCTCGTCGCGCGAGAACTGCTCGGTGTACTCGATGCTGAAACTGTTGCGTGCTAGGGTCTCGTCGAAATATCCAAGCAGCTGAGCCCCAAGCTTTGCGTCGCCTTTTTCGGCGGCGACCCGCGCGAGATGCATGATGCTGATCGCGCCGTGTGATGCGGCCTGCGCGTCGCGTGCGATCCTCAGCCCCTCTCGGGCGCGTACCCGGGCGTCGTCGAACTGTCGCAACGCGCTCAGATACGCGGCCAAGTTATTGAAGATGATAAACCTGTTCGAGCCGATCGCATCGAGGTTCTCGCCCGCGACCTCTGCCGCCCGCGCAGCGTCGCCTGTCGAAAACTCGACTTCTGCGAGATTGTTCACGACCGTCGAGCGAAGCCGGTCGTTGCCGGTCGCGCGTGCGATGGCGAGGACGTCGGCGTAAAGCGCGCGCGCTTCTTCCGTCCTGCCCGCGAAGTGGTAGTTGCGGGCCATGGCCGACTTGACGTTACCGACAGCGTTCCGGCTTCTCAGTTTTTCGGCGAGCACGAACGCTTCGTCCAGGTAGCGCTGCGCTTCGTCGTGCTGGGCCTGACGCAGACAGGTCTCGGCGATCGACCGCATCGCGTCCAACGTGCCGGCGACGTCTCCGAGTTCCCGGTTCAGCCGCAATGCGTGCTCCGCGTCTTCCCGAAGCTGGGCCCATGACGCTATCGCCAAACTCGAGAGCCGATACCGACCGAGCCACAATGCCGCGAGCGTCGCCTTCGATTTTATCTCTCCGCTTGACGCAAGCGCAGCCTCGACGCGTGCCCGCCCCTCGGCCTCGTAGCCTGCGAGGAAGTAGTATTCGTTCGTGCTCGCCGCGAGAGCAGTTCCGAGCTCGACGTCGTTTTTTTCGGCGAGCGCCCAGTCGAGCGCGGCGCGGAGGTTGTCGAGTTCGGGATCGACGCCGTTGAGCCAAGCCTTCGTCGGCATCGAGTCGCGAACCGATTCGGCGCGCTCGGCGAACTCGAGGAACCATCTCGCGTGACGCACCTGCATCGGCTCGAGCTCGCCGCTCTTCTCGAGCAGCTCGTGCGCGTACTGGCGCGTCGACTCGAGAAGACGGTAGCGCTGCTCCGATCCGGATAGCTTCGCGACGACCATCGATTTGTCGACGAGCGACTGGAGCAGGTCGAGCACGGCCCACTCTTCGATTTTCTCATCCGAGCAGATCGCCGACGCGGCGTCGAGCGACCACCCGCCGCCGAACACCGCGACGCGCCTGAAGAGTGTCCTCTCGTCGTCGGTCAACAGGTCGTAGCTCCAATCGACGAGAGCGCGCATCGTCTGCTGGCGCGGGAGCGCCGTGCGGCTGCCACCGGTGAGGATACGGAAGCGCTCGCTGAGCTTCGACTCGAGCTGCTCGAGGCTCAGCGCCTTGAGGCGCGGAGCCGCGAGCTCGATCGCGAGCGCGATGCCGTCGAGCCGATTGCAAAGACGGGCGACGACTGGAGCGTTCTCGTCGGTAAGCCGGAACGACTCGGTCGCGGCGATCGCGCGCTCGACGAAAAGCGCTATCGCTCCGTGACGCATCGCCTCCTCAGCGCTCAGCCGTCGCGTCGCTTCCGGCACGGCAAGCGACGCGACGCGATGGACGGCCTCGCCGGCTATGCCGAGACCTTGGCGTGTCGTCGCGATGATCCGGACGTGCGGACAACTACGCAGGATAGCGTCGATAAGGCGCGCGGCCGGCTCGACGACGTGCTCGCAATTGTCGAAGATGATGAGGGCGCGGCGCGCCTTGAGCGCGTGGACGATCGCCTCGGTCATCGTCCGATTCGCGGCCTCGCTGACGTGGAAGATCGACGCGACCGTGCTCGGGATCAGATCGTTGTCGGACAGCGGTGCGAGTTCGACGAGCCAAACGCCGTCTTCGTAGCGATCGAGCAGGTCGGCGCCGACCTGGAGCGCGAGCCGCGTCTTGCCGACGCCGCCCGCGCCGACGAGCGTGACGAGCCGATGTTTCGCGAGCAGCTCGGAAACGTTGAGTATGTCGATATCGCGGCCGACGAAGCTCGTGATCTGCAAAGGCAGGTTGTTCGGGAGCGCTTCGAGCGAGCGGAGCGGCGGAAACTCCGAAGCGAGGCCGGGTGCGACCAGCTGATAGACTTGCTCCGGGTGCGTCAGGTCTTTGAGACGGTGCTCGCCCAGATCGCGCAGCGCCGCGCGCGGCGGCAACTCGCCCTGCGAGAGGTCGGCGCTCGCGCCCGACACGAGCACTTGGCCGCCGTGGCCTATCGCGAGAAGCCTGGCGACGCGGTTGACGGCGGGTCCGAAGTAGTCGCCATCTCGCTCGTCGGTATGCCCGGTGTGGATCGCCATGCGCACCTTGAGGCCGTCGACATCAGTCCAATCCTCGGCTTCGAGCCGCTGTTGGGCGTCGAGCGACGCGCCGATCGCGTCGGCGACGTTGTGGAACGCCGCGCAAAACGCGTCGCCCACCGTCTTGAAGACGTGGCCGTCGTGCCTTTCGATCGATGCTTGGAGGATCTCGCCGTGCCGTCGGACGGCGCCCTTCATCGCATCGCGATGACGCTCCCAGCGCTCGGTCGAACCTTCTATATCCGTGAACAGGAACGTGACCGTGCCGGTCGGCAGGTGCTTGCGGGCTGCTATCGTCTCAGACACTGTCGCTCTTTCGAAGCATACGCCAGGTTCATACGCGACAACCGGAGGCTGATAGACCAGCCCCCGCCATCGCATCGAGACTTCGCCTCGTCAACGGCGCTTCCTAGGTTTGCGTTGTTTTAAGGCGCTTGAACGCGTTGAAGATAGCGATGTCGTATACGATTTTAAGGCCACCCGCGATGAAGAACGGCGCGCCGATGGCCGCCGTCGCGAGCGAGAGGCCTGAGAAGACGGGCGCTACTGCAGCCGCCGCCGGCCGCACCGCATTCGTCAGCGCGGCTGCGTGCACGCGCTCCGACGGAGGTACCGCGTCCATCGCGAATGCTTGGCGCGTCGGCACGTCCATCTGCGAGAGCGCGAAGCGCGCCAACAGCACGGCCGTCGCCGACTCGAAGGTCGGCATGAGCGGCACCATGCACAACAATATGTTCGACGGCAAGTGCGTGAAGACCATCGTCCTCAGCAGGCCGATCTTCGTGGAGAGCCACGCCGCGACGGGATACGAAAGCGCCGAGAGCGTGTTCGCCGCGAAGAGCACGATCGCGAGTATCTGCTGATCCGCGCCGTACCGCACGTGCAGCCAGTACGCGAGAAAGCTCTGGACGACGAATCCTCCGGCGAGCGCATCAACCCCGAAGAGCGCTGCGAGCCGCTCGGAGGTGCCGAACCGGAAGCCGGCGCGCGCGCGCGTTTCTTGCGGCGCCGACGCCGGCGTCGGTATCGCCGGCATCGTGGTGTAGAGCAAGGCGAGGATGACGCCGCACGATGCGTACGCCCATGGGATCCACGGGGTCGAGATCGCGCCTGCCGCGAGCGCGCCGAAGGCGAGCGCGAAGGCGCCGGCAAGGTTGTAGTTCGCGAATGCGTGGGCGCCAGGAGTCGACGACGACGAAGCGATCGCGTGTTGTTCGATCGCCGCGAACGGGCCGACCTCTTGGCCGCCCGCGTTCAGCGTGCCGGAAAGGCATGCGATGAGGATAGCGATCGGACGGTCGTGGATCGATAGGAGCGCTCCTGCAGCGGACATGGCGAAGGCCGCGATGACCAGCGTCGACCGAGCGCCGGATTTTCGGACGAGCTGGGCGGACACCGTCAGGTACACGGCGCCGGCGAGGAGCGCAAGGCTCAACGTCGCTCCGATCGCGAGCGGTCCAAAACCCGCGCTTGCGAGATAGAGCGCGAAGGCGACCGAGAGCAGACCGTAGCCGAACGAGCGGACGACCTTCGCCGCGACGACGAAGGCGAACATGCGCGCTATCGGACCACCCGCTCCTTCACGCGTGTCTGGCACCATGCGTAGAGCGCGTCGTACATCGGTGTCTCGAGCGCCAGCTTCCGGTGATCGTCATCGCCATGGAGCGTCGCGAATCCGTGAGCGATGGCGCGCAAACCAGCAGCCTCGGGTTCGATGCCGATGTCTTCGGGCACGTCAGCGCCATGGACGATCCGCCCGACGAGCTCGAGCGCTGGGTCTTCGACCTTGCTCCAAACGAGGATGGATTCGAAGCTGCATCGCCCGGCGACGTGGCCGAGCTCTACGCCCGGCACGTCGTACGGCGTCGCTCCTTCCGCTTGCGCGACGCGCATGACGTCCTCGCGCTCGACGTACAAGAACTCGGCGTCCGGATCGACGAAGCGTTTGATAAGCCATGGGCAGGCTATCCGATCGACGTTTGCGTTCTTCTTCGTGACATATTTCACGGCGACTCTCCCTTGACTCGAGTTGAAAAGCTAATGAAGCAGCCACTGCGGCTGCAGGATCGGATAGGCGATGAGCCCGATCGCCGCGCCGCACGCGACGAGCACCGCGTCGTGTACGCGTTTGAGGAAGAAGGTCGAGGCGAGGGCGCCGCAACCAAGGGCGACAGTCAGCACGTCTCCGATCGCCGTCCGGCCCACGAGGTACGACGTACCGACGAGCACCCCGACCACCGCGACGGTGACCCCGCGGACGAAACCTTGCAGTCGCGAGTTCGATCGGTAGCGTCGCAGCAGCGGCGTTCCGATGACGGTGAACAAGAACGACGGTGAGAAGATCCCCACCGTCGCTGCGAACGCACCCGCGAGGCCGCTCATGAGGTAGCCGACGAACGTCGCGGTGATGACGACCGGTCCCGGCGTCATCATCCCGATGGCGACGGAATCGAGGAACTGGCGCTCGCCGAGCCAGTGATATTGGTCGACGACGTACGCTTTGAGGAAGGGCACGATGACGAGCCCGCTGCCGAACACGAGCAACCCTGTCCGGAAGAAAAACCAGAACAGCTGGAGCGGCAACACCCCGCTCGTTCCGAGCGCGAGCGCGCCGAACAGCGGGAAGACCGAACGCGACACGATCGGCTTTGGCGCGCGCGAGCCGCCGCCGACCGACGGACCATCCGGGCGCGCGAAAAGAAATATGCCGATGATGCCGGCGGCGACGAAGATCACGGTCAGCTCGCGTTGCACGACGAGCGTTATCGCGCATGCGACCGCCGCCATGACCCACGCGAGCACATCCGTCCTGATGGTCTTCTGAGCCAAGTTCCAGCACGCTTTGACGATGAGCGCGACGACGACCGGGCCGACGCCATAGAAGAGACCGCGCACTTCCCACGCGTTCTCGTAGCGGACGTAGAACCAGCCCGCGACGACGACGATGATGAAAGGCGCCGCCGCGAAGGCCAGCGCGGCCGTTAGCGCGCCGCCGAGGCCGCGCAGCACGTAGCCGCAGTAGATGCCGAGCTGATATGCGAGCGGGCCGGGGCAGGCGGTCGCGATCGCCAGCCCTTCATCGTACTCTTGAGGCGAGAGCCAGCGACGATCGTCGACGAGGTCGGCGCGCATGTGATTCGCGAGCGCGACCGGGCCGCCGAATCCGAGCGCGCCAAGCCGAAGATAGTAGAGCGCTATGTCGACGACGCTCGGCCGAGGCCTCGCGTCATGTGTTGTTCCCGTCATCGCTTGCGCTTCTTGCCCAGGAGCTGGTATAAGCCGTCGAAGATCGGTGCGCTGCGCTCGAGCCGACCCTTGTCATTGTCGAGCGCAAGGGCGATGCCTTGTAGCACCCGCTCTATCCCGGCCGTCTCCGGCCGCTCGAATTTCGAATCTTTCAAGTCGATATCGTGGACGATCTCTCCGATAGGCGCGAGGGCGGGATCGTCCAACCCGGCTCGTTCGGAAAGCACCTCGAACGTGCAGCGGTCGCCTTCGTGGGTGAACTCGCCGCCGAACATATCGAAGCGGATCTCGCCGCGCCGAGGCTCGTATTTCTTGCTCGGCACGAACTTGAATCTCGCCGAAGGATCGATGAAGCGACGGATGAGCCACGCGCTCGCCATCCGGTCGACGTAGACGTCTCGACGCGTGACCCACGTCTTGCCCTTCAGATCGCGTGCGGCCGGCACGCTGCGGCGCTTGTTCTCTTTGTCGCCCCGCTCGAGCCGCCCGACCGACGTCAGTGCCTCCGAACGAGAGGCGGCCTTGAAGAAGTCGATCGCGGTCGTCTCTGCGAGTCGGCGTTTGAGGCGTTCGATCTCGTCGGCGAGCCCAGGCATGGCGGCATCTTTACGGCCGAGGTCCGCTCCGATCCGACGCGCATCTGCCGCGATCGCCCGATAATCTGCGTCGCGTGCCGCGCGGAACGCCGCTTCGACTTGTTCGTCGCTCAAGCCGTGCACGAATGATGCCTCGCAGATCGACGCCTCGCCGCCGCCCTGTTCGATCTCGCGGACGACCCACACGAGATCCTCAAGCGCCTGTTCGCCGGCCGCCATCGCGTAGACGGAGTTCTTTATCTGCAGCGCGCCGAGGCGCTGCAGCCGCCGCCAGACCTTCACGCGCAGGTAGCTCGGCGTCCGTGGGATCTGGTGGATCAGCAGAAGCCAGCGGTTCTTAGCGGCCAAGGCGCTCCGTCGCCCGCATCCAAAATCCTCGGGAGGATGTTATGGGCAAGATGAGTGTATATAACAAGTGTATCACATGTCAATAAGAAAATGAATCACATGCGCTATCCTGTGCGCCGTCGAACCCGGCGGCTGCTTGTCGTCCTCGCCGCGATGCTCGCCGTCTGCGGGGCTTCGTCGACGACTCTGGCGGCATCCGGCGAACCGCGCTTGCCGCTGCGCGCGCTCGCCGACATCGCCGTCGAGCCTGCAGGTCGCGGATTTGCCGGCCAAACGCCGAGGATGGACTACGAGAGCATCGATCCCCGCAGGCACGTGTTATTCGTCGCATATCTCGGCGCGGACGAAGTCGTGGCGGTCGACATCGCCAAGAACGCCGTGGTAGGGCACATCACCGGTCTGCGCGCCGTTCATGGCGTGCTTGCCATACCATCGCTGCATCGCGTCTACGCGTCGGCTACGGGGACAGACGAGGTCGCGACGATCGATGAAGGGCACCTCAAAGTGGTCGCACGCGAGCCGGGCGGCGAATATCCCGACGGGATCGCGTACGACGCGCGGGATAACGAGATATTCGTGTCCGACGAATCCGGAGGCGCGGTCACGGTCATCGATACGACCGCGGGGACGCGTCGCCGCACGATCGACGTCGGCGGCGAGGCCGGCAACACGCAGTTCGACCCGAGGTCACGCAGGGTCTTCACCGATGTCCAAGCGCGGAACGACATCGCGGAGATCGATCCTGTTTCCGAGCGCGTCGTCGGCCGCCATCTACTCGCCGGTTGCGAGCACGACCACGGTCTTGCGCTCGATTCCGAGCGCCGGCTTGCTTTCGTCGCGTGCGACGAAAACGCGCGACTGCTCGTGATGGATCTCGATGACTGGAAGGAGCTCGCGACGTTCGAAATCGGTGACGAGCCCGACGTCCTAGCGTTGGACCCAGGTCTAGGGCGTCTCTACGTCGCCTCGGAGAGCGGAGTCGTGTCGGTCTTCCAAGAGCACGGAAAGGTCGTAAAGCCGCTCGCTTCTGCATTCCTCGCGGACGAGGCTCACACCGTCGCCGTCGACCCGACCACGCATCGAGTATATTTCGCTCTCGAGAACGTCGACGGAAAAGCGGTCATCCGCGTCATGACGCCCTAGACCCGGCGTGGGCGATGAACCAGCGCTTCGCGAGATCGGCGGCGTGCTCGAGCGCGCCGCTCTCTTCGAACAGGTGAGTCGCGCGGGGCACGACCTCGAGCCGCACCTCGGCGGTCATCTGCTTCGCGCAATGGCGGTTGAGCTCGAGGATGATCGGGTCGGCGCCGCCGACGATGAAGAGCGTCGGGGCTTGAACGCTCGCGATCGCAGCCCCGGCCAGATCCGGCCGCCCGCCGCGCGACACGACGGCGAAGATCCTATCGGGTTTCTTCGCCGCTGCTCTTAGAACGGCGGCTGCTCCGGTGCTCGCCCCGAAATAGCCGATCCGCAGGCGAGCCGTCGCTTGCTCCGTGCTCGCCCAACGCACGATGTCGAGGATGCGCGAAGCGAGGAGTTCGATATCGAAGCGCAAGGCGAACGTCCGGCGGTCGAGCTCGTCCTCTGAAGGCGTCAGCAAGTCGGCGAGCAGCGTCGCAAAGCCGGCGTCGTTCAGCTCGCGCGCGACGGCCTGGTTGCGCGCGCTATGCCGGCCGCTCCCGCTCCCGTGCGCGAAAACGATCAGGCCGCGAGGTGAATTAGGGATGGTCAGCATCGCTGCGACGCGGCCGGAACCTCCGTCGACGTCGATGTTCGACTCGTGACCGCTCAGGTCCGGGATCTCCACAAGGAACGGTCTTGCGACCGCAAACGATGAGCACGGCGTCTCGAACGAGGCGCGGCGCGAACTCGACTATAGACGACCGTCTTGAAGCGCGGACGAAGAAGGTGAGAAGATGGACCCTCCAAGACGGGAAAAACTCGGCTTCGAGCGTATTCCACGGAATGCGAAGCGGCCGCACGCAACCGTCGCGCCCCGTTTGGTCCGCGCTCGGGGTCGCCGCGTTCTGCATCGTCGTCCTCGCATTTCTCACGATCGGTCTCGCGCTGAGACAAACCGCGGACGAGTCCTTCTCGGCGCAAGCGCGCAATCGCGACGCGCGCGGCTTGATCTTCACCGCGCTCAAAGACCAGCTCGATGAAGAGACGGGCGTTCGAGGGTATCAAGCGACGCACGATCCCGTCTTCTTCGAGCCCTACGACGCAGCCCGCGCCGACATGCCCCGGACGTTGAGGGCGCTTATCGGCGATCTGAACGCGCTCGGGTTGTCCAGAGCTACGACGGCTGCTTTGGACATGATGAAGACGAACAGGCAATGGACGACCTCTGTCGCCGCGCCGCTCACGAGCACGGCTCCGGCCGACACGCTCGGGCTCGAAAAGCTGGGCAAATTCTACGTCGACCACTTCCGTCTAGACGAGAAGAACGTCGACGCCGCGCTCTCGCTCCAGTCGACGGAGTTCTACGACGAGTCGCAGCGGCAGCTCGACTACATCGGCGCGCTCGTCGTCATAGGCGCTCTGATCATCCTCGGCGTCGGCTCGATCTTCGCTCGGCTGCAGTCGCGCGCGTGGGATCGACTCGCGCAGGAACGAAACGAGGCAGAAGACGAGCGCCGGCGCACAGCGGCGCTTCGGTCCGCATACGAGACCGAGCGGCGCATCGCCGAACGTTTTCAGCGGGCGCTCGCGCATCGCGACTTCCCGCGGATCCCATGGCTGGAGTTCTCTGCGACATACGTGCCGGCGTCGGAGGAGGCGAAGGTCGGCGGCGACTGGTACGATGTCTTCGCGCTCAGCTCGGACCGGGCGCTCGTGGTCATCGGCGACATCGCCGGGCACGGCATCGACGCAGCGCTCGCGATGAACCGGGTCCGCAATGCCGTCTTATCCGCGGCGCTCTTCCACGCCGACTCGGCCGTCATCCTCGACTACGTCAATCGAGAGGTCGTACACGACGAGTCCGTGATCATGGCCACGGCGACGGTGGGCATCGTCGATTCCCGCACGAACGTCTTCGAATATGCGAGTGCCGGCCATCCTCCGCCGGTCCTGCTGGCGACCGGCGGCCCACCTCGAATGCTCGAGGTCGGGTCACTGCCGCTCGGCGTCAGCGAGTCGACCAGGTATCGTACGAACCGCGTCGAGAGCGCACCCGGATCGATGCTCGTCCTGTACACCGACGGCGCGATCGAGCGGACGCGCGACGTGCTCGAAGGCGAGCGACGCCTTCTCGAGGCGGTCAAGGTCGCACGCGATGGTCGCGAACCGCATCCCGCCTCGGCGATCTACCGCTCGGTCCTCGGCGGCGGCGACCGGAGTGACGACGTCGCCATCCTGACGATCTCGGTCGTCGACGAAAGAAGCCGCTGGCCGACACACGAGGTCCGATCGGCGTCGTCGCCGGAGCCTGGCACGCCGCGGACTTCGGGCGGCCCTTCGGAAGGCTTGCTCGCGCGCTTGAAGATGATAGCGTGAAGACTAACGAACCGGCCGCGGTCGTGCGGCTCGACGGAGAGCTCGACGTCTCGCGCAAAGGCGAACTGCGCTCGGCCTTGCAGGGCGCGCTCCAGGCTCGATCGGTGCTTCTCGATCTTGCCGGCGTGACGTACGCCGACTCGACCGCGCTCGTCGAGCTCTTGCACTTCTGCAACGATCTCAAAGCGGCGCACGTGCCGGTCGCACTCGTCATCGTCGCTCCGCAATTCGCAAGGCTCATAAGCTACGCTGGGCTCGACCAGGCTTTCGCCGTTTTCGTCGAACGCGATGCCGCGCTCGCGTACTTGGCGGCTCAGGCATGAACGTTTCGACGGAGCTGCGAGTCCGGCGCAAGGCGCAGCCGCGTGCGGCGTCGCTTCTTCGACATGCGCTGGACGCGTTCTTGGCCGCGAACGAGATCGACTCCGACACGCGCATCGACATCGTCACGGCGGTCGGCGAAGCCTTAGCGAACTCGATCGAGCACGCGTATTCGCCGGACAAGGTCGGTGATGTCGAGCTGCACGCCAGGATCTGCGAAGCAGAACCACGCATCGCCGTCGACATCATCGACGGCGGACGATTCATCAAACGCGCCCCGCGGCCGCACGGCGGCTTCGGCCTGCGCATCATAAAGACGGCGGCGCGGACGATGCGCATCGACACGAGCGCCGGTACGGCGATCCGCCTCGAGTTCGACTCCGCTCGCGCGTAAGCCGATCAGCCGCCGGACGCGAAGACCAGCTTGAGAAACGCGTCGTGCTTGTAGGATGACGACTTCGCGAAGTGCACGATGACGAGTCCGCGCGAGGGGATGACGTACATCGCTTGGCCTGCCGCTCCGCTCGCATAGAAGAGATCGTCGGGGGCGTTCTTCGCGCCGAGCCACCAGCCAAGACCGTAGCGCGTATTCGCTTTCGAGCCTTTGAAACATGGCGCGAAATCCGCGTGCCGTTCGCAGACGAACTGCCCATACTTGATCCACTCGAGCGGCGCGATGAACGCGCCGGTCGGCAGCGGCTTGGTGCCGTCGCCGAGCGTTCGCCACTTGTCGATGCGAAGACCGATCGGGTCGAGGATGCGGCGCGTGAGATAGTCATGCGGCGTCTCGCCCGACGCCGCGAGCTTGCGCGCCAGCACGGCGCCGAATACCTGGAGGGGTATGCCGCCGTAGGTGAACTTCGAGCCGGGCTCGTTCTTCAGTTCGACATCGAGCGCTTTGGCATATGTGGGGACCGCGAGGCCCATGCCGCCGAAGCCGATCCCGCTCGTGAGCTGCAGGAGCTCGCGCAGCGTCACTTCGCTCTTCCACGGCTCGAGGCCCCAGGCGGGGAACGTCTGCGCGACGCGCTCGTCGAGTTCGAGCAGGCCGTCGCTTTGTGCGAGCATTGCCGCGACGCCCCAAAAACTCTTGGCGCCGCTGTAGAGCGGGTGCGGCGTCGATCCGTCGTGACCATCGCCGTAGGCTTCATCGACGACGCGGCCATCGCGAGAGACGACGAGTGCGTGCAGATCGTGTTTGCGCGCGTACGCGAGCGCTGCGGCTGAAATCGTGCTCATCGTCGGCAGGTCGACCCCGCTAGCCGATCTTCGCTCCATAAGCCAACAGCGGTTTCGCCTTTTTCGCGAGCGCTACGACGCGGCTGATAAGCCGTCTGCTCGCGACGTCGGAGTCCGACAGGTCTTCGCCGGTCGTGAAGGATCCGAGGCGGAAGTAGTCCGCGGTCGGAGTGTCGGCCTGTGCTTCGAAGCCGCGCGGCATGCGCTTGAGCGCTTCGTGCCCCTGCGAGATCTCAAGGCCGCTTCGCTCGAGCGCACGCAACATCGTCTGGAAGGCCTTCGGATCCTTCGCCATCGCGGTGCGCCAGCGGTTGAGCCGTTCTTTGTCGAGCTCGTAGAAGGCGACGGCCATGAATGATCGCTTCGGCTGGATGTGGATGTAGATGCCGCCGGGCGACTCGTCCGGTCCGCCGCTCGTGGACGCGAGATACGCGCCGAGGTTCGTCTTGTACGGGCTCTTGTCGCGCGAGAACCGGATGTCGCGGTAGATCCGGAATATCGACTTGGTCGGGACCGCGCCGATGGGGATCTTCGCCTTGCGCAGCGCCTCGGACGTATCCGCGACGAGCGCTTGCAGCGGTTCGAGCAGCTCGGTCTCGTAGATGTGTTTGCGCGGCAAGAACCACGAGCGATCGTTGTGCTTCGCAAGATCGGCGAGAAAGCGCATGCCGGCTTTCGAAAAGCCGGTGAAATGCTTCGCGTCTTCGGTCTTGGCCATCTCACGGTCGAGATAAATCTCGACCGCTCCCTTTTCCTCTAGATTGGGAAGGCCCCGGCGGTCGACCGTAAAGGTCGACCGCTCCCTTTTCTTCGACGTCGACGCGGCGACGGCGTTCCGTTAGCGGATGACCGCTTGAGCGTTGAGCGCCTGGCCCGCGATCGCGTCGAGCTCCTCGAGGTGCGCGCGGGTCAGCTCGTCGAGGCCGGGCCTTGCGAGCGCCGAGTGACAGTCGGTGCGCAGAACTTCCAGATCGAGCCGAGCAAGCGCGCGGGCGTCATCGGGCGTCCCTTGTTGCGGCGACGTCCACAAGGCGCCGAGCCGCTTCGCATATCTCGCCTGCAGGTTGCGCATGACGACGCCGTCCGACGACGCGCGACCGTTCGCGATGTCGCCGTATATCGAGTTCTGCGCCCAATCGAAAAGATCCGTGATCGACATCGTCTGACCCGGCGCGTACTTCATCTGGAGTGCGTCGAGGCGCGACAACGTCAGCGGTGCGAAAAGCTCGGACAACGCCGTGTCCTGCGCGACGCCGGCAAGCCCCGCAACGTCTATGTCGTGCCTGCCGCCCGGATTGTACGCCCAGGTCGCGAACCCGCCGATGGTGCTTTGCTCGGTATACGTCAACTGTGTGAGCACCGCCGGGCTGTAGTGCCACGCCGAATCCGAGAACAGGTACTGATCGAGAAGGCCCCATGCCCGCGCTTCCTGGCTTCGCGGCACGGCCTGGACTCCTGGTTTCTCACCAGGGTCGCCGCGCCGGCCGCGAGAGAGATACTCGCCGCCGATGACGTGAGCCGTCATATCCGCGCAGCGAGCGTACTGCCTGAACGGTACGCCGAACGCGTTCCGGGCATCCTGGTTCGGTTGTTCGTATCGCGGGAAACGCGACGCGACAGCATTCATGTCGGCATGATCGAACTTCATCTGCACGCCGCACCAGTTCAACGGATCGTTCGAGAGGTCGAACTGCTGGACGCGCGGATCGATCGCGTGGCCGTCGGGCCACGACACGTCCTCGTCGGATGCGAAAGTCAGGTGCGGGTCCGCCCACTGCGACGCGATGCGCCGGAGCGTCGGGAGCTCTTGCTGCGGCGTGCTCGCGGTGATGTAGGAGTAACCGTAGTCGATCGCATGATAGTCGTATGGGCCGAGCACGAGTTGCGCGTAGTCGCCTTGCGGCGTCCCTTTCGGCCACAAGTTCACCGGCGCATACTCCATCACCGACGACGAGACGCCGTACTTATCGGTGAACGCTTTCGATTGTAAGTCCCTCGCGGTATACGCCATCGAGCCTATGAAGTTGTGCTGGAGTCCCATGTCGTGTCCGGACTCGTGCAGCACGAGGGCACGAAGGTTTTGCATCGCGTACGCCTTGCGCGCCGCCGGGTCGTCGGGCAGACCACGCGTCGGCGCCACCCAGTACGTATAACTCGCGCCGTATCCGGTCGCGACGACCGAATCGATGTTGATGCCCGCGTTGATCTCTTCGCCCGTGCGAGGATCGTTGACGATGAGCGCTTCGGCGCCGTACTGCGGCGACGACGAATCGAACCAGCGCACCATGTTGTGGCGCATGTCCTCCGGATCCCAACTCGGGTCGTCCGGCTGATCCTGGACCTGGATCGCGTTCAAGATCCCGACCCGTTTGAACGCGTCGTTCCATGTGAGAAGCGCCGCCTTGATGGGGGCACGATATTCGTTCGGCACATCCTTGCTCAGCGTGAAGACGAGCGGATGCTGCGCGACTGAAGGCTTGCCGGGCGTTGCCGGTTCGAAGTTCCAGCGCGACAGGAAAAACATCTGGCGCGTCGGGTTTTGGTCGGTGCCGAAGTCGAGCTGCGCGAGCGTGAAATAGCCGACGCGGTCGTCTGCGATACGCGGGCGATAGCCGTCGTTCGGCGCAGCGATGAGGTTGTATTCCATATGGACTTCGAGGCTGCGCGCGTCGGGCGCGTTGTCGACGAGATCCGGCGCGCTGCTCGCCCACGTCTGGCTTACCTGAAGCAGGTCGTTCGTCGGAAACGCCGCCGTGCGCATGAAGAACGTGCGGCTCGGGTCGAGCCGGTATTGCGCCTCCGGATTATCGGCCTCGCCTTGGAAGATCGCCTCGAAATATGCGACGTCGCCGAGGAACGGGCTAGCGGAGACGACCACCGATCCGGTCGACGCGTCTTCAGCGGAGATCGGTACGACTGCGATGACGGAATTCGGGAACGACTCCTTGACCCCGGCCTCCCGCTGCGCGCTGTTGCCGTAGGTGAAATTCGTGTTCGGCCAGCGCATGATGACCTTGCCGCCTACGCGGTCGAACTCGATCGTGCGCGCGGGAGCGACGTACGGCTCGCCCGGCGCCGGGCCGAAACCGCCAAGACCGGTGTTGGGTACCGAGGTCTCGATAAATTCCTTGCCGAGCTGCGAAGCGGAGATGACGAGATAGACCTTGTCGTCTTTTGTCACGATCGGGAAGAGGCCGTTCTGCACGGTCGCACCTTGGACGAAATCGGCATACGGCGCGGGTCCATTACCGGAACCGCCGCCGGCGCCCGAACCTGATCCGGCAGCCGCACCGCCTCCCGCAGGCGCCGCGGACGCGACGCTGACACAGAACGCGGCGGAAAATACGAAAACGATGGCGGTGAGAACTACGCGACGGATCATGCGTCCCTCCACGGTCGGCGGGTACTCGGGAAAGCGCGTGTTTACTCGCTTTTCGCTTTCCCCACCTGTCTGCGGCCGCTGAAAATGAAGAGGCCGGAGAATAACTCCGGCCTCTCGTGTGCTAGAACGGATGGAAGCGCAGTCTACGTCACTTTGCACGGAACGAGGAAGCTGTTGCCGATCGCATCGGCGATCGTGATCTTCGTCGTTCCCGCACCCACAGACGTCACGACGAAGATGTTCGCTTTATTGCCCGCCGCAACGCTGCATACGCCTGGGCTCGTGCTCTTCGCCGTCCACGATGATGTGCCGGGCTCCGTCACAGTGAGATTCTGCGTCTGGCCGGTGCCGCCGAAGTTGATCGACGACGGCGAGACTGTCAACGGCGACGGGATGTAGACGTCGGTCTTGTTGTCGCTCTCAGCGGACCAAAAATTATGATCCGGCCCGAGCACGATCTGATAGACGGTTCCAGTCGCGTACGGCGGAACATACGTCGTGAAGGCGATCGAGACCGGATTGAATTCGCTTATGTACGTTCCGCTGCCGTTTGCGAACCAGATGTTCTTGTCTGGGCCTACCTGGAGCGCCTGGGGGAAGTAGCTGACTTGGAACGCATCGTACCAGACCTTGGCGACACCGGCGGTCGTTATCTGGCCGATATATTGGCTGTTGCAGACGAAGTAGAGATTGCCGTCCCCGCCGTTGATGATGCTTGACGGGTTGCAGCTCAGGCTCTGCGAAGCCAGGCTGAATTCCTTGATCGCCTTCGTCGTCGGATTTATGTTCGCTATGATGTTGTTGTTATACTCGGTGAACCAGACGTTTCCGTCGGGACCGGTCGTCGTGTCGCCGTACGAGTTCGACGTCGCGCCGGACGGATACGAGAACTCGGTTATGGTGCCCGTCGTATTGATCTTCGCGAAATGCGACTGCTCGGTGTACCACACGTTTCCATCCGGGCCGAGCGAGAGGCCGCCCGAACCGTTATAGTCGCCGCTCGGGATGTCGTGTACCGTCAATCCCCCTTTTGTCGTTGCGATGCCGATGACGTACTTGTTGTTGTTGTAGTCGAAGTTCGTGCCGCCGAAGTAGAAATTATGGTCCTTGCCGACCGTCGACCCGTAGCCGGTGTTGAAGTTGCACTGCGACGACCCGCTGCACGTATACTGCAGCGCGACGAGCTTGGTCTTACCGGTCATCTGGACTTGCAGCAGGCCGCCTGAGCTGTTGCCGAACCAGAGGTTCTTGTCGGACCCGACGACGGCGGTGTAATTGGTCCCGTAGCCCGACGGCGGATCGTTGAACTGGGTCCAGTTGATCGGGGTCTTCCCGTTTTGAACCACATGGTTATTGACGCCGTGGCCTGACGACGGCGACTGCATGATGCTGTTGTGCGTTCCGCCGCAGCCCGCGATCAAGAGACTGACGCCTGCCGCGAGCGCACCAATACGAATATTCACGACGAACCTACCTCGCTTTTTGAAAGGTCATGATTAGTTTTAAGCGGGCGAAACGCGGGATGAACTACGTATGAATGGTCCGACCGCGCTCAGATAGTATCAAAAACGGACGAGCTGGCGATAGCCTAACCTTTCGGCCCGTCGCAGGGTCGAAAGTCCCGATAGACGCGAACAATCGTTTGGCTTATGTTACTGCTTCGTCGCGTCGACCTCGACGATCGCGGGCTGATCGCTCGAATTGATCGTGCGTAGGGCCTCAAGCGTCATGCCGACGGGCGCGCTCGGGTCGAGCGCGTCGGTGATCGACATGCCAAGACGCTGCTTCACCTGGTCGTCGATCGGTCCTCGCATCGACTGCGGAAGCATCTTGTACTTGTCGGCGAGGCCGATGAGAAAACCGAGTTTCGCGTGCGCGACCTTCGTGTCGATGACCGCGACGACCGCGCCCTTCGCCCCGTTCTTGAAGACGCCGTACGTGACGCCGTACTTCGCCGCGATGCTCGCAGCTTGCGCGTTCTGCGCCGACGCGACGTGCGTGTATCCCGCCGGCGGCGCGCTCTCCGTCTTTGCCAGCCACGCCTTCGCATCGGCGATCGAGCCGCTCGCTTGCGCGATGACGGAATGTCCGCTGTACGAGCCCGCTCCTTGCGACAGCACGGTCCCGCCGCCGCCGCCGGCGGTGACGGTTTGATTGAACGGCTTCGCCGCAAGGATCTTCGCGTCAGCGGCAAGCGGGAAGTCGGTCGGATTCGCGATCGCCCCCGCGGGGGAACCATTCGACGCCGGCCCATTATTCGACGACTGCTGGCTGTTGCAGCCGGCGACGACGAGTCCGAACGCGGTGATGGCGACGATGATCGATCTCTTCACGTCAAGCCCTTTCCATCGAAATTAGGTCGGGTTGTCGGACGGTAAATTGCCGCCGGAGCCGTTCATCATCTTCGAGTGATGCGTGTGCATCGCGCCGGCCATGTGGAAGCCGGCCGCATCCGCGGCTGCCTTGCACATGTACTTGCCGTTCTTCGTGCGTCCGTAGTATGGATCGCCGGACTCGTGATACGACTTCGACTTCAGGTTGACCCAGACGACATCGCTGCTCGAGCAGCCGAGGTCCTTCGGAACCGGCGCCATCGCCGTCATCGGGAGGGCTGCTTGTTCTCGCTGCGCTTCGGTGGTCGGTGCCGCGGTCGCTTGCGACGATGAGCCCTGCGAGCCACCGCCGCAACCTGCGAGGACGGCGGCTGCGACGAACAGCGAGACGATCGTGGATCTTCGGACGAAGGATATCATGTCGAAACTCCGTTCGCCGGCGCAGCGACACAGACGTCGCTCACCGGTCAAGAATGACAGAAAAGCGCGTCGGCGCTTATGCGATGCGGTTCGGCGGTCTCGCACGCCGTGCCTTCGGTGGGATCAGGTCCCCGCGACCAATCGAGCGAGCGCGAACGCGACCGCCGCTGCGGCGCCGCCGATGACGAGCGTCTGGGTCGCGCTTCGAAGCCACGAGACGCCCGTCGCCCGACCCTTCGCCGCACCGAACAGGCCGAGCGCTATCGCCGTGATCACGCATGATATGTAGAGGCCGTGTGTCGAGTCCGGCACGATCATGTACGGAACGAGCGGGATGAGACCGCCGACGACGTACGATCCGCCGATCGTGATCGCGCTGATCGGCGCGCGCCGTCGATTCGGTTTTTCCAGCCCGAGCTCGAAGCGCATCATGAAGTCGATCCAGCGCCTCCGGTCTTTGACGAGCTCCGCCGTCACCTTATCGGCGTCGGCCGCTTCGAGACCATAGCTGCGGAAGATCGACGCGACTTCGAATCGCTCGGCGTCCGGCATCTCGTCGACTTCGCGCTCTTCGCGCTGCACTTCGCTTTCGTAGTGCTCTGCGTCGGTCTGCGCCGCGAGATAACCGCCGAGTCCCATCGATATCGCACCTGCAGCGAGTTCCGCGACGCCGGCCGTGACGACGATGTGCGATGCGGCGATCGCGCCCGAAATGCCGGCCGCAAGCGCGAACGGCACCGTAAGTCCGTCGGACATCCCGATGACGATGTCGCGGATCGTCTCGGGCGCGGCGAAATGCCGCTCGCCGTGAATCGCCTTTGTGACTCTTTCCGCTCTCACCACCGTCACCGCGTGCCCGAAGGCCGGACTCGGTAGATGACGCCGTTCGCATCGTCAGCGACGAAAATGCTCCCTTGCGAGCCGACCGCGATGCCGGTCGGACGCCCTATGTAACCCGTTCCTGACGACGAGCCGAAGCCCCACATGAACGAGGTCCACTGCTTGGTCGGATCGCTCCAATCGACGGACGTCGAAGGCACATCGCCGGACATCCGCACGTATGCGACGTCAGGCGGTGTCGACGGACAGCAATGCCACGAGCCATGCGACGTCACGAAGAGCGCGCCGGCAAATGCCGTCGGGAAGCGATACGCGCCGCCGGCGCTCGACGGGTAGAACGTCGCGCCGATGTGCGTCGCGTAGGCGGCGAACTCGACGAGCGGCACGCCCACCTTCGAACAATTCGCGCCGGGCGTGTACGCGTGGCGGTTCTCCTCGCAGTCCGGCCATCCGTAGTCGACGGGGTTTCCGCTCTGCAGCGTCACCGCGTCCATGAACTCGTACGGGTGACCGTACGGCAGCTTGTCTTGACCTGCGCCGCCCGCCCACAACGTCGATGTCGCCGCGTTGATGGCAAGCGCGATCGGGTTTCTGATCCGAGTCGCAAGCGTGTGCATGCCCGAGCCGTCGACGTTCATCGCTTGGACCGAGGCTCGCGTCGGATCGACTTCGACGCACGCGTTGCACGACGAGCCGACGCCCACGTAGAGCGTCGACGACGTCGCCGCAACCGAACTGGTGATATGGACGTCGCCGTCGGAGCCGGGTGAGATAGGGCCCGTCCGCACCGAAGCGATGTGCTGCGCCGACGAAGACGGTTCGCTGCGATCGCCAGTCTTATACGGAATGCGGTAGACGTTGTATTCGGTCGCCGCGTAGATCCAAGAGTGGTCGGGCGAAAGCGCGATGCCGTCCGCCGGCGCATCGGGCAAAGAGATGAAGGTCTGCGCGGAGCCTGCAGCGCCTGGCGCCTCGGCGTTCGGCACGATGACGAGCGTGTTGCCGCTGGTCCCTACGAGAAGATCGCCGTTCGGAAGGCCGACGAGCTCTCGGGCGCCGGACACCGAGGCGATGGTTGAAGATGTGAAGCCCGACGCGATGTGGATCCGCGGATCGGTTGTCGGCGCGGGGCTCGCGCTACCGGACGGTGAGGGCGCCGCGGTCGGGTGGGCGAGGCTCGTACCTTGGCCGGCGTTCGCACATGCTGCGGCGACGACCGCCGCGGCGACCGCCGCGAGGCAACGGCTAAGAATGATGGTGGTGCGCATGGGATATCCATGTTTCTGGTGCTTCGCGACCGGGGACCTCCCCGACGTGAGGCGCGAGCGAATCACGATGCGCTCGAGCGAACGCGTGCCGCTTCGAGCGATTTCGGCTCTCCGATCGTGCCGAGCGTGCTCAACCAGATGTCGACGGCCCGATCGATGCGCGCTCGATCGTGCGTCGCGCAGAGGTCGAGCATGAAACCGCGATAGCCGGCGAGGACGACGGTCGCGATCGCGCGCGCGTCCGCTCGAGAGTGACCGGCTTCGATGAACGGCCGCGCTATATACTTCAGCCACTCGCCGATGGCGTCGGCGATGAACGACGCGTAGCGTTTCGGTTCTTTCAACGCGAGCCCGTAGAGCTCGAAGAAAAGCCTGAAAGTCGGCTCGGCCTTCGGCGAACTCATGATATCCCAGGCCGCGCGGCATGTGTCGACCGCGCTCGTCGATTCCTGATCGCGAACGCGGTTGAAAAGTTCCCGCTGCCGCTCGCGCAGGCGGGCGATCACCTGCATGAGGAGATCGTCCTTCGACTTGAAACGGTAGAGCAGCAGTCGCGGGCTCGCGCCGACCGCGCGAGCGAGCGGTCTCAGCGCAAGATCGATGACGCCGTGAGCGAGGACGTAGCGGACGACGCGGTCGAGCAGTTCTTCGCGGCTGCGTTCGTCGACTGGCCGGGTCATGGCCCGATCATATCATACTTGAAACACTCGTTTCAATATTATGACGCACACAAGACCGCGCCGCGAGCGTGTCGCTCTCGCGGGCACGCGGCGATTCGGGAAATATTTGGCTTTCGCCGCCTCAGAACACCCGCTTTAGAGCGACACGCTCGCGGCGCGGCTCTTCGTGCAGAGTCGTCTCGGTCGAGCAGAAGCTCGACCGCTACAGCTCGATGGCGTCTTGCTCTTGCAAGAACTGCGCGCGATACAGCTCGGCATAGAGGCCGGCGCGACGGAGCAGCTCGGCGTGCGTGCCGGATTCGACGATGCGCCCGTCGTCGACGACGAAGATCTTGTCGGCGCGAAGCACGGTCGAGAGGCGGTGCGCGATGACGAGGCTCGTCCGGTGTTCCATGAGCGGCTCGAGCGCCGCTTGGATGAGCGCTTCGGAGGTCGAGTCGAGCGAGCTCGTCGCTTCGTCGAGGATGAGTATGCGCGGGTCTTTGAGCAGCACGCGCGCGATCGCGAGCCGTTGCCGCTCGCCGCCCGACAGTTTGTGTCCGCGCTCGCCGACGATCGTGTCGAACCGCTCCGGCAGCGCTGCGATCGTGTCGTAGATATTCGCCGTCTTGCATGCGGCGATGAGGTCGGCTTCGGTCGCGTCCGGCTTGCCGTAGCGAAGATTGTCGGCGATCGAGGCATGGAAGAGGAACGTCTCTTGCGTCACGATGCCGATGTTGCGGCGCAGCGAGTCGAGCGTCAAATCGCGGATGTCGTGACCGTCGATCCGGATGACGCCCTCTTGCGGGTCGTAGAACCGCGGCAAGAGCGCGAGCATCGTCGTCTTCCCGGCGCCGCTCGGCCCGACGATCGCCGCCACTTCGCCCGAACGGACGCGCAGCGAGATATCGTCCAGCGCCCAGCGATCGTCGCGATAGCGGAAACGGACGTGGTCGAACTCGACGTCGCCCTCGCAGTTCTTCAGATCGAGCGCGAGTGCGCGCTGTGGTGCTTCGACCTTCATATCCAAGTAGTCGAAGATGCGCTCGAACACCGCGAATGCGCTGACGATCTGCACTTGGACGCCGACCAACGCGGCCGCCGGCCCGTAGAGCCGTGCGAGATAGCTGACGAACGCGACGATCGTGCCGACCTCGAGTCCGGAGCGTATCGCCATGATGCCGCCGCCGTACCAGATGATCGCGGGTCCGATGACGACGAGCGCCGTGACGACGGCCAAGAACCAGCGCCCGACGAGAGCCAGACGGATCTCGAGATCCATGAGCTTCGTACCGGCTTCGTGGAAGCGCACCGCCTCCTGCGGTTCTCGCACGAACGACTTGACGAGCGTGATGCCCGATAGCGACAGCGTCTCTTGCAGGAGGCTTTCTATGACGTCGCGCTGTTCGCGCGTCTTCTTCCGGACGGCGAACATCGCGCGTCCGACCGGTGACAGCGGGAGTATCATGATCGGGACGACCGCGAGCGACAGCAGCGCGAGTCGCCAATCGAGCACGAAGATCGCGACGACCGTCGTCAAGATCATCGCGACGTTCGTCACGACGGTGACAAGCGTACCCGTCACGACGCTGTCGATTGCATCGACGTCGTTGGACACGCGGTTCATGATCTCGCCGGTCTTCGTCGAGGCGAAGAACGAGAGCGGCATCCGATGCAGATGGCGGACGAGCGCATCGCGCATGTCGCGCATGATGCCTTCGCCGACGAGCGCGTTCAGATAGCCTTGCCACGTGCCGATCCCGGTCGCCGCCAACGCCGTCGCTATCATCGCTCCGACGTAGACGGCGAGCTCACGAGCGTCGCCGTGGCGGATCGCGCCGTCGATGATGAGCTTGGTGAAGTACGGCGGCAGCACGCCGAGCGCGCTCGTCACGAAGATGCAGGCGAGCACAAGCGCTTCTTCACGCCAATAGGGTGCGAAGTAGGCGAAGATGCGCCGCATGTCGACCCGCTTTTCGACCTTCGGCCGTTTCGGGTCGAATTGCGACGACCACATCATGTGGAAGGGTGTTGATCCGCCGCCGAGCATACGTCTGGTTTCTGCTCGCGCGCTCGGATAATCCCGCCGCGAGGGGCGGCAGCGCGGCTCGCGCTACCTGCCCGATCGGGCGGGAGCGTCTACCCGGACGAACGTATGGAGTTCAGCCGCCGTACTGCCGGAGCGCGCGTCGCGCGGAGTCGTGATTCGGGTTGATCTGAAGGACTTTCCGCCAGCATTCGAGCGCGTATTGGCGGTCGCCGTTCTTCAGCGCCGCGTAGGCGAGATAGTCCCAAGCGAACTCTTTGGTCGGATCGCGCTGAACGCTCACGCGCAAGGCATCTTCGGCTTTTTTATAGTCGTGGAACTTCAACAAGTAGATGCGGCCGAGGTCGAACGGCAGCGTCGCGTTGCCTGGCACCGCCTTCTCGCCGGCCTCGAACGTCGCCGCCGCCTCTTGGAGCCTCGACTGCTTGCTCTCGTTCCAGAAATAATAGAGCTCGCCGAGATGGATCCAGCCGTCCGGGACCGCGGGGTCGATCGCGATCGCCTTCTTATAGTAGTGTTCCGCCGAGTCGGGGACGAGGGCCGCTTCGAACGTGACGCCGCGATACGCCGCGACGACGGCGAAGATGGGTCTGAACAAGAGCCACCCGCCTACGAGCACGATGACGAGGATGATCCAGCGGTCGTACGTCCTGATGACGTACGGCCGGACGTCTTTCGTCTCGCTCCGATCGCTCATGCGATAACCGCGAAGAACAGAGCGAGGAACACCAGGATGTAGCCCGCCGACATCTCAGCGACGAGATGCCAGCGCTTGACCGACGCATTGCGCATGTACCACGGCGCGAACGATCCGACGAAGAACACCGGTATGCCGTGACCGACGCCGAAGGCGAGCATGAGGAGCGCGCCGTTCAGGACTTCGCCGCGGAAGGTCGTGACCGCCAACGCACCGAGCATGATCGGCGTCGCGTCAGGCGCGATGAGGAACGCGAATCCGAAGCCGAGGAGAAAGGCTCCGACGAGACCGTGCCTCAGCACCGGCATCGACGGCATCGGGATCTTCACGTCGATCAGCCGGATGAGCTGAAGGCCCATGACGAAACAGAGCGCCGCGGTGAAGTAATAAAGGAAGCCCGTCATCATGAGCAAGCGGCCGAACGACCCGGCGAGGAAGCCGACGCTGCAGTAGACGACACAGATCCCGAGCACGAATGCGAGCGACATCTGCACGGCCGACCAGAACGTCTTCGCCTCGTGACCGGCGTAGTTGACTATGGCCACCATGCGGGGAACGCTCGATGGGCTTATCGCGCTGACGATGCCGCCAACGAACATCACGAGCAGCGCGACGCCGAAGTCCTTGTGCACGACGTCGCCGATCTTGTCGGCGAGCGCGTAGACGTTGGTCCAATCCATTATAATTGCCTTAAGATTAGTATCGGCACCGCGGGGCCAAACCTATGCGGGACATGCCGTTCGTAGAGCATTCACGAACGGTTCGTAGAATGAAGTCCGCGATGATCACGCCCGCCGAGATCGCCGCGCTCATCCGAGTTGCTTTGCCCGACGCCACCGTCGAGGCTCAAGATTGGTCCGGCACCGGAGACCACTACGATGTCCGCGTGGCATCCGAAGGGTTCCGCGGCTTCTCGCTGCTCGACCAGCACCGCATGATCTATGCCGCCGTCGACGCCGCGCTCAAGGACGGCCGGCTTCACGCGATCCAGATCAAGACCGAAACAAAGGAACGACATGGCTAACGACCTCAAGACGGCGATCGAGGCCGAGATAAATGGCTCGAAGATCCTCGTCTACGGAAAAGGTACGAAGACCGCCCCGCGCTGCGGCTTCACGCTGGAGACGATCCAGTTCTTCGACGCGCTCGGCTACCCGTTCGAGGTCATCGACGTGCTCGCCGACGACGAGAAGCGCCGTGCGCTATCTGATATGACGAACTGGCCGACCCTGCCGAAGGTGTTCATCGCCGGTACTTTCTACGGCGATACCGATATCTTAGGCCCGATGCGCGACAGCGGCGAGCTGGAGACGTTGCTCGAGGCGGCGTTCAAAGAGAAGGTCTGAAGCGCTCCATCGGGGTTACCCCCCCCGTGACCCGCATCATGGTCCCACCAGGGGGCCAAGCGCGAGCGCTGACCGAATCCACACAGTCCTCGTTATGGCCGAGACACGCTTGTATTTGAGATGAGCGCTTCAGCGTTTGGCCGGGTGGCGCGCCGCCCGGGATCGAGATTGGACCGAGGCGGCGGCACCTTCACGGCCGGCACCGTCCTCGCGATCGCGCTCGTCGTCTCGATCGTCGGATCGATCGTCACGTACGTCTCCGTGCGCGGCGCGTTCGCTCAACACGTCTACGTCGACGAGGCGCAGTCGAGTCTCGCTTCGCTCTACCTTTTGCAGCTCGAACAGGACACGGGGCTGCGCGGTTTCCTCTCGTCGGGTCAGCGCGGGTATCTCAACACGAGTTCTACCGAAGCGGACTTCAACGCCGCGTGGCAAGCGCTGCGCGTCGCAAGTCAGCGCGCGCAGCTGCAAGTCGATAATCTTCTGCTCTCGGACCTCCTGCGCACCCACGAACGGTGGCTCTCGCAGGTCGCGATCCCGCTTGAAACGCGCCCGAACGGGCCCGACCAGCTCAAGCAGTTGACGCTCGACAAAGCGCTCACCGATCGGATGCGCGACGACTTCCAGCGGTTGCAGACCCTCTATGCAAGCCAGGCGCAGGCTGCATCCGATCGCATCCAAGATCTGCTGCGACGCGCCGCGATCAGCACTGCCGCGCTCATGCTGCTCTTCGGTTGCGCGGCGATCGTCGCCGATCTCTATCGCTCGCGGACGCAAGCGGCGCTCGAGCGCGAGCGGACGGTCGCCGACACGCTGCAGCGTGCGTTCCTCAGCGGCTGGGATGCGCTGCCGTACCTGCACGTCGGGACCGCGTATCTCTCCTCGACGCGAGAGGCGACGATCGGCGGCGATCTCTTCGACATCCATCGCATCGACGACCATCGCACCCTACTGCTCGTCGCCGACGTGAGCGGCAAAGGTCTCGATGCCGCCGTCGGGACCGCGCAGGTGAAGTACTCGATCCGCACGCTCGTCGAGGACTACATGGACCCTGCGGTCGTGCTCGCCAAGTTCAACCGGCAGTACATCAGGTCGCAGCGTGACCCGTCCGCGTTCGTATCGGTGTTCGTCGGCATCTTCGACGAGCGTGACTGGTCGCTGCGCTACGCGAGCGCCGGCCATTCGCCCGCGTACGTCCGTCGAGAGGACTGGGTCGAGCAGCTGCCGGTGACGGGGCCGCTTCTCGGCATCGTCGATGATGCGACGTTCTCCTCGGTCACAGTCGCTATCTCTGCGGGCGACACGATCGTCCTCGCGACCGACGGTCTCACCGAGGCTCGCGATAGCGCCGGCGTGCTCGTCGACGACGACGGCGTCATCCGCTGGATCCGGGATGGCGAACGCGACCCGCAGCCTCTCGCCGCCGAATTGGTCTCAAAGGTGACGCGCTTCGCAGGCGGCCGGATCAACGACGATTTGGCGCTGCTCGTCATAACCGTCGAACGTCCCACGGTACCGCCCAGCAGCTGGAAGGCGGCCTTCGATATGCCCTCGAGCGCGGCTACCAGGACCGGGGACGGCTGACGACCGCTTGCGCTACGGTTTCGCCTGCGAGGAATGCGGCGAGGTCCGCATCCTCAGCCAAGGCCTCACGCACCTGCGCTGGCTGCGCGATCGCGAACACATCGTCCGCGAGGTCGAAGAACACACGTCGTCCGGACTCGAGACGTGGATGTCGGAAGGACTCGCGTTCCTCGCCGACCATCGCGGGCATCCAGTCGTCGTCATATCCGAAAAGACATGATCCGGTCAAGATAAATCTCGACCGCTCCCTAAAAAGAAAAGAGCGAAGCGTATCTTCGCTCTTCCCGTTCGTACCTAGTCTATTTCTTTTTCTTGCCGGTCTTCTTAGCGGCCTTCTTGGTCTTCTTCGCCGCCTTCTTCTTCGCTGCCATTCTTACTCACCTCCATCCTACGGAGTAAATGGGGTGACGCAGCTCTTGCGAGCTCGGCTGATTATTTGCCCAACGCGTCGCTCATTTCCTTTTCCTGCAGACGCGCCGATTCAGTCGCTATGAATGCGTTCGTCGACGCGATCTTTGAGCGGCGAACCGTCGTGAGAATATTTCGCTGCTATCATCTCCGATAAGATCGCGATCGCGATCTCCTCAGGAGTCTCGGCGCCGATGTCGAGTCCGATCGGCGCGTGCAAGCGATCGATCGATTCGAGCGGCATGCCCGAGTCGATGAGGCGCCGGCGTCGCTGCGCTTGCGTCTTCTTGCTGCCGATCGCGCCGACGTAACGTGTGCGGCGTCGCAGCGCGAAATCGAGCGTCGGGTCGTCGAACTTCTCGTCGTGCGTCAATACGGCGACGTACGAGTTCTCGTCGATGCGCAACGCCGGCAGGGCGTCTTGCGGCCATTCCACGACGAGCGACGATGCGTCGGGAAAGCGTTCCCTTGCGTTCAGTCGCTCGCGCGGATCGACGACCGTGACGCTGAAGCCTGCGCGCGACGCGAACGCGCACAGCGCGACGGCGATATGGACGGCGCCGACGATGATGAGCCGCGATTCGGGCACCTGCGGATCGAGGAACAACTCGTATCCGCCGATGCTGCGGACGCGCGAAGCGCCCGATTTTGCTGCGTTTTCGGCCGCTGCGAGCAGCTCCGCGTCGGCCGCGGCCGACCCGAGTGAGCCGTCGAGCCGCCACTCGTCGTCTTCCCCGACAGCCGCCCGTAGGCGCTCGCCGCGGCGATCCGGTCCACCCACGACCGTGCAAAGGACGACGCCCTCATCGAAGACCGGCGTGCGCCCGCGGTCGAGCGATTCGATATACACATCGATCGCGCCGCCGCACGACAGGCCGACGTCCCACATCATGTTCTTGTTGATGCCGTACCGAACGGTCTTCGCTTCTCCGCTCGCGAGCACCGACAACGCTTCGTCTGCGACCGCGCCCTCGACGCAGCCGCCGCTGACCGAGCCCTCGATCCGGCCGGATCGCGTGACGAGCATCTTCGCACCCTCACCTCGCGGCGCCGACCCGTCGACACGGATGACTGTCGCCATCGCAATCGACTCGCCATCTGCTCGCCAGCGCGAGAGGACCTCGTTCAGCTCGCGCACGGACGCTGCGCCCGCGATGGACGCCGATGGTCGACGGTCTGGAGAAGCTGAGCCATCTCGACGAGGCTCTTCATGTTGTTCGCGGGCAAGAAATCGTCGACGAACGGCAGCGCGGCCGCCATGCCGACCGTTTGCGGGCGATAACCGGCTGAACCGAGCAACGGGTTGAGCCAGATGAGCCGGAAGGCGCTGCGCTGGAGCCTGCGCATCTCGCGCGAGAGCAGATCGATGTCGCCGCGGTCCCATCCGTCGCTGATGATGACGACGATCGCGCCGCGCGACAGCACGCGCCTGCCCCACCGCTGATTGAAGGTCTGCAAGCTCTCGCCGATGCGCGTTCCGCCGGCCCAATCGACGACGTATGCCGCGACATCGTCGAGCGCGGCGTGGATCTCCCGGTGACGCAGTTGTCTCGTGATGCGCGTGAGCCTCGTGCCGAACACGAACGCCTCGACCTTGCCGACCGCGTGACGAACCGTGTGGACGAACTGCAGCACGAGTCGCGAGTATCTATCCATCGAGCCGGAGATATCGCAGAGGAGGACGAGATCGCGCTGCTTCGTGCGGCGCACGCGCCGTTCGAGCGAAAGGATCTCGCCGCCATGACGCAAGCTCGAGCGCAATGTGTTCGCCAAGTCGACCGCGCCGCCGCCGCGGCCGGCTCTTAGCCGACGTGTGAGCCGCCGCCCGAGGTCCCAGGCTTGACGCTTCGTCAGGTCGCGCGCGCGCTCGAGCTCGGCCGCGTTCAGACGAGAGAAATCCTTCGAGTAGAGCCCCTCGGCGAACGCGTACGTCGCCGAGCGGTCGCCATCGACGAGATGGAGTCTGTCCTTTTGATCGGCATCGATGCGATCGCGCTCGTCGCGCGCTTCTGACGAAACCGCCGCAACCGCGCGGATCGCGCGTGCGCCGTCAGCCGCATCATCTCCCGTGCGCTCGCTCGGGGCGCCTCCGTTGTCGCGTCCGTCTTCATCGTGCTCTTCTTCGCCGGGCCAGCCGCCCGCTGACGCCCACACTGCGTCGAAGGCGGCATCGAACGAGCGCGCATCGTCGGCGTTTCGGGCGAAGACCGCTCGCGCTGCGGCTCGCGCGTCAGCGCGCGAGCGCAATCCGACGGCGTCGAGAGCTTGAGCGAGCAGCGTCGTCCGGTCCGGTTGCGAACGGAAGCCGTTCGCTCGCAAGCCGCGGCCGAAGACGACCGCATTGCGGCAGAGCTGATCGAAATCGCGATCGCCGTGCCGGGCGCTGCCGCGTTCGGGGATCCGTGGCACGTCAGGCCCGCGCCGCGCGTCGGCTTTGTTCGAAGCGCGCTGTCGCGTTCGTGTCGCGAGCGCGCCGCACGTCCTCTTGATACTTGAGCACGCAGCCGATCGTCTCGGCGACCGTGTGCTCGTCGAGCGATGTCTTTCCCAGTGCGACGAGCGCCGCCGCCCAGTCGATGGTCTCGGCGATGCCGGGGACTTTGAAGAACGGCTCGGACCGCAGCGCAGCCACGTACGCGCTCGCCTCGTGCGCGAGCCGCGCGTCGACGCCCGGGACCTTCGACGTCACGATCGACGCTTCGCGCTCGACGTTCGGGTAGTCTATCCAATAGTAGAGGCAACGCCGCTTCAACGCGTCGTGCACCTCGCGCGTACGGTTGCTCGTCAGGACGACGATCGGCCGCCTCTTTGCGGAAAACGTGCCGATCTCCGGAACCGTCACCTGGAAGTCGGAAAGTATCTCGAGCAGGAACGCTTCGAACTCTTCGTCCGCTCGGTCGATCTCGTCGATGAGCAGGACGGGCGGCTCGCCTTCGTCGTCTTCGATCGCTTGAAGCAGCGGCCGCTTGATGAGGAACGACGGGCTGAATATCTCGCGCTCGACGTCGGCGCCGTCGTCCGCTTTCGCGCGGCTTTCGGCAAGTCGTATATGGAGGATCTGCCTAGCGTAGTTCCACTCGTAGAGCGCGTGGCCGACGTCGAGGCCTTCGTAGCACTGCAGACGGATGAGGCGCCGGCGGAGACCGGCCGCGAGCACCTTGGCGACTTCCGTTTTCCCGACGCCGGCTTCGCCTTCCAAGAACAGCGGCTTCTCGAGTGCGAGCGCGAGGAAGATCGTCACCGCGAGGTCGCGGTCGGCGACATAGCGCTGGTCGGCTAGGAGTTTCTCGACGTCTTCGATGCTTCGTGCGGTGCTCAAAACTCCGTCGGTTTTCGCGCGGGCGGGGACCACAGCCTCCGCCGTGCAACACGCGACGATGGACATCGGACTCGCGGGCTCGAGCGCGCTCGTCTCCGCGTCGACGCGTGGGCTCGGATACGCGATCGCGCGTGGGCTCGCCGCCGAAGGGGCGCGCGTCGCGGTGAGCGGACGCACGCAGTCCGCTGCGGACAAAGCGGCTGCGGAGATAGCGCGCGAAACAGGCGCCGAGTGCGCTGCGTTCGCCGCCGACGTCGGCAAGGACGGCGATCCGCAGCGGCTCGTCGATCAGGTCGTCTCGCGTTTCGGCGGTCTTGACGTCCTCGTGACGAACGCCGGTGGCCCTCCGGCGGGCGGCTTTTCGGACATCGGCGATCCACAATGGACCGCCACGGTCGACGTGACGCTCATGTCCGTCGTGCGGCTCGTACGCTCCGCCCTTCCATATCTAAGGAAGAGCGGCCGCGGACGCGTCATCAACGTCGTCAGTTCGAGCGTGAAAGAGCCCATCGACGGACTCATCCTCAGCAACAGCGTGCGCCTTGCGGTCATCGGCCTTGCCCGGACGATCGCGCGCGAGGTCGCCACGGACGGGATCACCGTCAACAACGTCTGCCCGGGACGCATCATGACGCAGCGGATCATCGATCTCTACGGCGATGAGGCGTCGATAGAAAAGGCGGCCCAGCAGATCCCGATGCAGCGCCTCGGCACGCCCGACGAGTTCGCAGCGATGGCGGTTTTCTTAGCCGGCACCACGGCGAGTTACGTGACAGGTCAGACGATTGTCATCGACGGCGGTCTCACGCGCACGACCTTCTGAGCAGGTCGGCCGTCCCGGGCCCGCCAAAAAGCGTTCGTGTACCGTTGGCTCGTCGGCGGCCTCGTCGTGGTCGCCGTCGTCGTTCTTACAGCCATGTATGTCCCGAGCGACTTCGACCAAGCCCTTCATACATATGCGGGACCGGCCGGACAGGTCGTGGGAACCGCCTTGCCGGAAGCCGTCGTTTCTAACGTCGAGGGCGGACGGATCGACCTGGCGGCCTACAAGGGGCGACCGGTGCTCGTGAATCTTTGGGCGACATGGTGCGGCCCGTGCCGGCGCGAGATGCCCGCGCTCGAGCGGCTCTCAAAGGAGCAGGCCGGACTGACGGTCGTCGCGATCGACCAGCGCGAAGATCCCGCGATCGTGCGGTCGTATCTCAAACGCTTCGGCGTGACGTTCGCGGTGGGCATCGACGATAGCCAACAGCTCGGGACCGACCTGCACCTCATCGGATTGCCGAGCTCGTTCTTCGTCGATCGCGACGGCGTCATCCGCGACGCGGTCGACGGCGAGATGACGTACGACGTGATGAGCGCAAAAGCGCGGGCACTGCTCGCGCGCGGCGCAGGTAAGACCTCGTGAAAGGAATCGCCTCGATGTCCGACTCGGTACGCAAACTGCGCTCGATCGCGCTCATCGCTTGCGCGACTTTCGCGGCGTCCGTCGTCGGCACGGGCGGGTGCTCTCACGGATCTTCTGCGGTCTCGCCGGTCGGAAAGCCGTCGCCGATGGCGAGCGGTTCGCCGACGCCGACGCCGTCTCCGACGCCGACCGCAAACGTCTTCGTCTCGATGGCCTATGCGAGCATGCAGCCGACGATGGATCCGACGTACGGATTTATCGACGGCTACGCCCTTGTCTCGCCGCCGCCGACGCCTGTGAGCAGCCCAACGCCGACTCCTTCGCCAAAACCGAGCCCGACCCCGACGCAGACACCAGGCCCGTCGAGCATCATCACCGTACCGTGTAACTCGAACATCCAGTTCGAGAACTTCGACTCGACGCAGCCGCTCACGGCATCGGTGCTCACGCCGGCGAACCCCGGCGGATTCCCGCCGCAGTTCCCCGTGGGCTACAACAATCCGAACGGTACGAATCCGAGCCCGGTCTTGACGCCGATCTCCTTCCCGGGCTTTGTGTTCTCGACGGGATACGTCACCGCGCTATCGACCACGCGCGGTCCTGGTTTATCGCTCGTCTACTCGACCGGCGGACAAGACGGCACGTGGCTCATCGGCGATTTTCAGAACTACGACAGCTCGCCTTCGATGCGCGGCGTCATCAACGTCATCGGCTGCCCCTAGCGGCCCGCATCGCGCGACGCCCGCGCGCCTTCACGCGCATTTCAGCCCGTTGACCTACCATCGAGTCCGGCGCCGGTGCGACGTGACGCCCTGTCGTCGCCGCCGGCGCCTTCAGCGCACCGTCATTGGAGGCCATACCGAATGTACATCGCGGCATCTCGCGGATCGCGGTGCGCCTATGCACTAGCAGCTGCGGCGACGATAGCGACTTGCATGCTTGCCGCTTGCGCCGGCGGTACGCCGCTCCCGAAGGCAGCGGCCGTCGTCCAGAACTGCATCGCCGTCATGGCGCCGGCAAGCGTCGAGACGATCGGCGTCAATCTGACGAACCCGGTGCAGAACGCGTGCACGGACCCGAAGTATCTAGCGGTCAAAGGATACTTCACCGGTTCGACGGTCACGGCGTCGCAAGTCATCAGCGTCACGGCATCGAGCACGGACGACATCCAGTTCATGAACCTCGACATCCAACCGCACACCGCCGCGGACCTGGGCGGCTGGACGGGAGCTTATCCGACGGCACAGCCGAACGCAGCGGCGACGTCATCGCCCGTCGGCATGGACATATCGACGCCGGGTTTCACCGCCGGCAACATCGATGCGGGAAGCCTATCTCGTAAGTACAAGGCCGACGTTCCCGGCGTCTACATCTTCGGCTGTGCGTATCATTATATCAGCGACAACATGCGCACGATCATCATCGTCAAATAGAAAGCGCTGTCGCTCTCTAAGGGAGCGGTCGAGATTTATCTCGACCGCCGCGGCCTTTAAGAGCAGACCCCGCGCCGCGAGCGTGTCGCTCTCGCGGGCACGCGGCGATTCGGGAAATACTTGCTTTCCGCCGCTGTCTTCGGCGGCTTTCGCCGCCTCAGAACACCCGCTCTAGAGCGACACGCTCGCGGCGCGGCCTTTCTCGCAAGGTCGTCGCCGGTCGAGCTAAAGCTCGACCGCTACGGATTCAGCGTCACGGATTTGAGAGGTCGGTCAGCAGGATCGCCGTGGAAGAGCCTTCGCGTTCGATATGGACCGTGCGGCGGCTGTGCGGATCGAAAAGGGCGAAGGTCGAGCGATCGTGTGCGGCGTCGTACGCATGAGAGGCGCTCTTCGGTAGTTCGGCTGCGTACCAAGCGTCGACCGTTTCGACCGGATCATCCGTGCGATACAAGACGAACGACGCTTTCGAAGACGATTTGCCGGTGACGACCGCCCCAGGATACACCGGCAGTCCCCATTGATGGCCCGCGGGGGCGCGGAGCGACGGCGCGCACGCTGCCGAAAGCGCGATCAGCACCGCCAGACCGGTAGCCTTCAGCGCGAATCTTCGGATCACGAAGTCGACGGCGCGACCTCGAGCGTCGGTAGGATCTTGACGAAGTTCGCTGCCAAGATGTCGAAGTCGGCTGACTCGTACTCCTCGATGCGGCCCTCGTCGCACAGCTGCGTCAGCGCCGGGTCGATCGGAAGCTGCGCCAAAAGCGGCGCGCCGCTTTCGACGACGAGCCGTACGCCCTTGCTCTCCCCGAACAGCTCGTAGCGCTTGCCGGTCTGCGCGTCGGTGAAGTACGACATGTTCTCGACGAGCCCGATGATCGGCGCGTGCAGCTGTTGGACGAGCTTCACCGCTTTGCTGACGATCATGGTCGCCAGCCCTTGCGGCGTGCTGACTAGGACGACGCCCGACACGGGAAGCGCCTGAAGCACGGTGAGCGGCGCGTCCGATGTTCCCGGCGGCAGGTCGACGAGAAGGTAATCTATCTTCCCCCATTCGAGGTCGGTGAAGAACTGGCGGATCGCGCCGGACACCATCGGTCCGCGCCAGATGACCGCCTGCGCTTCATCGTCGAGGATGAGGTTCATCGACATGATCGAGATGCCGCTCGCCGACGTCGGCGGATGCGGCTTGTTGTCGGGTCCAGCGAATGGCCGTTGCGTGACGCCGAAAAGGCGCGCCATGCTCGGGCCGGTTATGTCGGCGTCGAGGATACCGACGCTGTGTCCGCGACGCCGAAGCGCGACGGCCAGAAGCGCCGTGACGAGCGACTTGCCGACGCCGCCTTTGCCCGACATGATGGCGACGACGTTTTCGATGCCTGGTTTTTTCTGACGGTCCATCGGCGGGGTCTTGCCCGACGGGCCGGGTTTCGGCCGAGGCGGCGGCACGGTTCCGTCTGCGACGAAACGGCGAAGATCGTCGATGAGTCTGTCGAGATCGAGACTGTGAACGGCTGCGCCACCTCGAACGGTCTCGCGCGTCGACACGTGACAGCCCGCGCACGGCAGGCCGTGCGCGCCGAACACCTTATCGGCTCCGGGGTGGGCGGTGACGATTTCACTGATTAGCGTGTCTGCCGAGATCATCGTCTGTCAGACGTTCGACGGTCGCGGTGCAGGTTCATCGCGGAGCAACCAAGTGACGTCGACCAACGTCGAAGCGCAGGCAGGACCTTCAGCGTGGTAGAGCCGCGTATCGCTCCGCTCGAACCCGACGAGCGCGATGCTCGTCGACCTCGTGCCGTAACCCGTCTGAGGCCGGTGAACGCAGAGCGCATCATCGGCGCCGGATCCGTGATCGGACAGCGACGCATGCAACCGCGCCGCGAGAACGTCGGCGTCTTCCTCGGCGTCGATCGAAAACGCGCGAGCTTTACTCAATGCGAACGCAGCTTTTGGCGGCGACGGCGCGTCGAGATCCCAGTTCGTGATCGCGTGTGCGCCGTCGTCGATGCGCACGAGCCGCGATCCATCATCGCCGCCGTGCAGCGCGAACGCTTCGTCTGCATCCCCGGCGAACAACACGAACGGATTGAACTCAGCTGCGTCGATGCGCTCGGCGGTCCTGGCGGCTTCCGCGATCGATCGGCTGCGTGCGATCTCGAGAACGAGCACACCGCGCGATCGCTTCGATGGGTCGTGCACGCCGGCGCCGCGTCTGTTGGTCAGCGCGGTGACGATACCGTTTGCGTTGATCGCGAACCACGTGCCGCCGGCCGTCACGTCGCGCCCGCCGACGACGAGGGGATCGGCGCAAAGCGATGTCGGTGTTGTGGCAGGGCGTGCAAGGAACTCGTCACGATTCGCGGCGGCGATGAGGCCGAAGCGATGATGCCGATGCTTCCAGAGGAGTAGGGTACACATGTTTGATGGGGAGAGCCCGCCGAGAGGAGCGGTATCCCGCGCCGCGAAGCCAGCCGTGCGATTCGTATTTCACTCCTCGAAAACCTCGGAGATCATACCTAATGCAGAGGCCGATATGGGCGCGTCTCGCGTCTAGCATAGCCGTCGCGTCGACGTTCTCAATCCTGTTGAGCGGATGCACGGGCTCGGGCGGCGGCGGCACCGGACCGGCGTCGGGCAACGTCATCAAGATCGGATCGGATCTTCCGGTCTCCGGCGCCGACGCGTCGGATGGTATCCCCACGCAGAACGGCGTGCAGCTCGCGGTCAAGGTCGCGAACGAGCAGAAGATGATCCCGGGATTCACGCTGCAAGCGGATTCGCTCGATGACGCCGTCAGCGGCGTCCACAATCCGCCGCAAGGTCAGAAAAACGTCCAGGCGCTCGCATCGGATCCCGCCGTCGTCGGCATCGTCGGACCCTTCAACAGCAACGTCGCGCAAGCGGAGATCCCGACGTCGAACGCGCTCGGCATCGCCCTCGTCGCTCCCTCGACGACGAACCCGACGCTCACAAAAGGTCCGCAAGCGGTCGAGCTGCGCCGCCAGAATCCCGATCAGATCACGTTCTTCCGCGTCTGCGCGACCGATGACGTGCAAGGTCCGGTCGGCGCCGACTACGCGGCGAAGACGCTTCACCTCAAACGCGCGTACGTCGTCGACGACAACGAGACGTACGGAAAAGGCATCGCCGACCAGTGGGCGGCGCGCTTTACCGCCGACGGCGGGACCGTCGTCTCGCATCAGCACCTCACGCCCGGGCAGACCGATTTCCACGCGCTGCTCACGGACGCCGCGGCCGCGAATCCCGACGTCGTGTTCTACGGCGGCACGAGCGCGACCGGCGGCGATCAGCTCCGCAAGCAGATGAACGGCTCACCGCTCGCCAACGTCACGATGTTCGGCGGCGACGGCATCCGCAACGATGAATTCCTCAAGATCGCCGGTTCGATGGCGAACGACGTCTACGCGACCGTCGCGAGCGTCAACGCCGCAAAACTCCCGGCAGCGCAATCGTTCCTCAAGGAATATCAAGACACGTATCATGTCCCCGTCGGGTCGTATTCGGCGTCAGGTTACGTCGCTGCGATGGTCATCATCAAGGCTGCGGCCGCGGCCGTCAAGGCGAACGGCGGCAAGATGCCTTCGCGTGCCGACGTGCTCGACCAGATCCGCAAGGCGCCGAAGTTCGACACGATCATCGGTTCGTTCAACTTCGACCAGTACGGCGATCCGACGACGAAGATCATCTCGGTCTACGAGGCGAAAGCTGACGTCTGGAACTTCTTGACGCAAGTCAAGTTCGGAACGTAGAGCGCGGGCGGCAGCGCGTTGTTCGACATCCACACGCTCGCCCAGCAGTTGATCAACGGCGTGGCGACGGGCGGCATGTACGCCCTCATCGCGTTGGGCTACACGATGGTGTACGGCATCATCGAGCTCATCAATTTCGCGCACGGTGATGTCTACACGCTAGGCTCTTTTTTTTCGCTCTCCATTCTCGCGCTGCTCCCGATCGCCGGCGTGACGAGCGGGCCGCTTCTCGTCCTCATCGCGATCGGCGTCATCATCCTCGCCGCGTTGCTCTGCGGGATCACCGGCGTGCTCATCGAGCGGCTCGCGTATCGCCGCTTGCGCAACGCGCCGCGGCTCGCACCTCTCATCACCGCGATCGGCGTGTCGCTCATCCTCGAGAACGTCATGCAGCTTTGGAAAGGGACGTCGCCCGTGCCCTTCCCGCAGTTCCTGCCCAACACCGAGCATTCGCTCGGCGGCGTCATCTTCAACGACAACGAGATCCTCGTCGTCACCGTCAGCGTCGCGTGCATGCTCCTGCTCAACTACTTCGTCTACCGGACGAAGCTCGGCAAGGCGATGCGCGCGACGGCGCAAGACCGCGACGCCGCGCAGCTCATGGGCATCAATATCAACTCGACGATCGCGTGGACGTTCTTCATCGGTTCGGCGCTCGCGGGCGTCGCCGGATTCGTCTCGGGCATCTACTACGGTACCACGTTCTTCCTCAACGGTTATCAAGCCGGGCTCAAAGCCTTCACCGCGGCGGTGCTCGGCGGCATCGGCAACATCACGGGCGCGATGCTCGGCGGCTTCGTCATCGGCATCGTCGAAGCGCTGACGGCGCAGTTCTTGGGCAATCAGTGGACCGAAGTCGTCGTCTTCTCGATCCTCATCCTCATCTTGGTCTTCAGGCCGAGCGGTCTTCTCGGCCAGCACCTGGCGGAAAAGGTGTAGCGTGGGCGTCTTGGCGCGGCGCTTCCAAGGATTGCCGTTCGGTCTCGGCCGCTACCGGCTCGACCAGCTCATCGTCGGCGCGGTCATCGGCATCGTGCTCCTGCTGCTGCCGCTCATCGATCAGAACAGCTCGCACATCTCCGCCTTCGCCGACGCTGGTTACGTGCTGCTGCTCGCGTTCGGTCTCAACATCGTCGTCGGGTACACCGGCCTGCTCGTCCTCGGGTACGCCGCGTTTTTCGCGATCGGCGCTTATACGTACGCGATGCTCGCGTCGCCGCAGTTCAACCTGCACTACAACTTCTGGCTCATGCTCATCGTCAGCGCGCTCGTCGCGGCGGCGTTCGGCGTCATCCTCGGCGCGCCGACGCTGCGGCTGCGCGGCGACTACCTCGCAATCGTGACGCTCGGCTTCGGCGAGATCGTGCCGCAGCTGCTCCGCAACCTCGACAAGTTCACGAACGGCCCGAACGGCATCGTCGCGATCGATCAGCCGAGCATCGGCAGCTATCAGTTCGGTTTCAATCCGACGCCCTACTACTATCTGTATTTCGTCGTCATCGTCATCTGCCTCATCCTCTTGAACAACCTGCGCCACTCGCGGCTCGGGCGCGCGTGGATGGCGATCCGTGAGGACGAGCTCGCAGCGGAGCACATGGGCATCAACACGACGGGGGTCAAGCTGCTGGCCTTTTCCATCGGTTCGGCGTTCGCCGGCATCGCCGGGACCATCTATGCGTCGAAGGTGACGACGATCAGCCCCGACGACTTCCAGTTCCAGGTGTCCGTCATGATCCTGCTCGCGATCGTCCTCGGCGGCATCGGCAACCTCGTCGGCGTCCTCGTCGGCGGCTCCATCATCGCGATGCTCAACTTCCTCGTCCTGCCGCAGGCGTCGAACTGGGCGCATGCGATCGGCTATAAGTTCGGCATCGTCGCGCTGCAGAACGTCGACCTGACGAACTACCACTTCATGTTGTTCGGACTCATCCTCGTGCTCGTCATGCTGTTCCGGCCCGAGGGGTTGATCCCGAGCGCGACCGTGCGCGCCGAGCTGCACGCCGAAAAAGAGGCGACGGGCTGATGGCGCTGCTGTCGCTGCGCGAGCTTTCGAAATCGTTCGGCGGCCTTGCCGCCGTCAAGAACTTGACCTTCGACGTCGAAGAAGGGTCGATCATCAGCCTCATCGGCCCGAACGGCGCCGGCAAGTCGACGGTCTTCAACCTCATAACCGGCATCTATCAGCCGACGTCCGGTTCCATCGCGTTCGACGCCCGCGAGATCGCCGGTTCGAAACCGAACGCGGTCGCCGAGGCCGGCATCACGCGGACGTTTCAGAACATCCGGCTCTTCGCGTACATGACGGTCTTGGAGAACGTCCTCGTCGGCCGCCACGTTCGCATGCGCGCGACACCGTGGGGCGATGCGGTCCACTCGCCGTTCCAGCAACGCGAAGAGGGCGACTCGCGCAAGCGAGCTATGGAGCTATTGGAGTGGTTCGGCATCGCGCGCTATTCGACGGATTGGGCGCGCAATTTGCCGTACGGCATGCAGCGGCGGCTCGAGATCGCGCGCGCGCTCGCATCGGAGCCGAAGCTGCTGCTCCTCGACGAGCCCGCGGCGGGTACGAATCCGGCCGAGAAGGCCGACCTCATGAAGCTCGTCCAGTCTATCCGTGCGCGCGGAGTGACCGTGCTGCTCATCGAGCACGACATGAAGCTCGTCATGGGCATCTCGGACTACGTCCACGTCTTGGACTACGGCGAGGAGATCGCACACGGTAAGCCCGAGCAGGTGCGGCACGACCATCGGGTCATCGAAGCGTACCTGGGGAAGGGCGCATGAGCGCGGCGGTTCTGTCGGTCCACGGCGTCGAGACGTACTACGGCCGCATCCAAGCGCTCCACGGCATCAGCATCGAGGTCGGTGAAGGCGAGATCGTCGCGCTCATCGGCGGCAACGGCGCCGGCAAGACGACGACGCTGCGGACGATCTCGGGGCTGCTGCGACCGGCTCGCGGATCGATCACGTTCCGCGGCACCGATCTCACGTCGGTCACGCCCGACGGCATCGTGCGGCTCGGCGTCATCCACTCGCCCGAAGGGCGGCGCATATTCCCGCGCATGACCGTGCAAGAGAACTTGGAGCTCGGCGCTTTCGCCCGCAACGATGCCGCCGGCATCCGCAAGGACCTGGACGACGTGCTCGCGCTCTTCCCGCGCTTGAAGGAGCGTCTGGTCCAGCGCGGCGGCACGCTCTCAGGCGGCGAGCAACAGATGCTTGCGATCGCGCGCGCGCTCATGAGCCATCCCAAGGTACTGCTGCTCGACGAGCCGTCGATGGGTCTGTCGCCGATCTTCGTCGACACGATCTTCTCGGTGATCCAGGACATAAACAAGCGCGGCGTGCCGATACTTCTCATCGAGCAGAACGCGCGTAAGGCGCTCCAAGTAGCGACGCGCGGCTACGTCCTCGAAACAGGAACGATCGTGAAGCATGGCACCGCGTCGGCGCTGCTCTCCGATGACGGCGTCCGCAAAGCATACCTCGGCGAGGATTGACTGTGATATCTTCGACTGTGATCGCGTCTCGCTCGATCGGCTCGCTTTCGGCGATCATCTTTCTGTTGACGGTTTGCGGCTGTTCGTCGCACGGATCTGCCGGATCGACCGGTTCCGCCACTGCCACACCGTCGCCAGCAGCGCCGGCCACGCCGTATCTCGGCATCGAGCGGATCGACAAAGCGTACGTGCCTGCGCTCAAGAAAAATGTTCTCGTGGTGACGCTTGGGCAGATGCCGCGCGGGGGCGACCCCAACGGCCTCGCCTCGAACGTCTTCGACGGCGTCAAGGGATCGCTCCAGCAGTCGAACTTCGATCTCGCCGTCATCAAGATGCCGATGACGAGCACCTCGAACTCTTCGAGCAGCGCGATCGTCGTCTACGTACGCGACCCTAGCGGGAAGTGGGCGCGCACCCAAGACCCCGCTGTGATCGAAGCCATCGACCGCGCCGGACTTTAACTCTTCAGTGGAGCGGTCGACCTTCAGCTCGACCGACGTGGTTTCGCCATAGCGATTTGGGAGCGGTCGAGATTTATCTCGACCGCCGCGGCCTTGTGGAGCGGTGCGTCGATCGATATCGCCCTCGACCCAAAATTCGGCACATTGTCGTCGCTTGCTATTTGCAAGATCCGCGGCGGTCGAGATAAATCTCGACCGCTCCCGTATCCTACATCGCGAGACCCTGGCGGTCGAGATAAATCTCGACCGCTCCCCTACCCGACATCGCGAGACCGCTCCCAGGTTTTTACATATTTGTCGGGGTCAGTTTTTCGACGTAGTCGCCGTCGGGCGCCCCGTACGAAATCCACACGTTGTGCGTCTTCGGGTCGACGGCCAACGAGTGCGTGCCGCGCGGCACCGTGATCGTGTCGAGCACGGACGCTCCCGCTGCCGTCTCCTGGACCACTGTGAGCACGCCCGATCCGCTCGGGCAGTAGACGCGCTTCGTCGCCGGGTCGAACGCGATCTGGTCGACGCGGCCGGCGACATCGACTGCCGTGACGATCGCGCCGGTCTTCACGTCGATGACGGCGAGCTTGCCGTTCAGCCCGACGCTGAAGACGCGGCCGCTCGCGCTGTCGATCGCGAGCCCGTGGAGACTCACCGCCGGCGCTACCGGCCATTGCGCGGCGATCGTGTTCGAGCCGGGGTCGATAGCGACCACGAGCGACGGGGCCGGTTTGATGTTCTGGTAGATGCGATTCGAGACGGGATCGTAGTCGACGTACTCGGGATCGCCGGGAAGCCCTATCGAAGCCACGAGCTTGTCGTGCTTGGCGTCGATCGCCCAGACATGCGATCCGTGGTCCTCGTCGGCGTAGAGCGTGTCGCTTTTGGTGTCGAGCGCGATCGCGTCGACCGGGCCCGGCAGGGTGATGTACTGCTGGAGCACCATGTTCTTGCGGTTGATGTCGACGACGCGGTTGGCCGCGGTGCCGACGAAATACTTGCCGTCGCGCGTGTCGACAGCGACGCCCGCTCCGCCCGTGTTATTGCCCAGATCGACGGCTTGTATCACCGTGCCGGCGTCGACGTCGATGATCGCGAGCTGATCGCTGTCCGCGTGGGCGACGAGCAGACGGCGGTAGTCGCCGTCGACCGTCATGTAGTCGAAATAACCCGGCGAGCGCGGCACGATGACCGGCGGCGATGCGATGAGCGCACCGGCGCCAGGCGGTACGGTCGCCGTCGGCGACGGTATGGGAGTCGCATCCGGCGCCGCACCGAAAAGCGCAAGCGCGGCTGCTGCGGGGATGAAGCGGCGCACGTCGATCATGGCTTCCGGTCACCTCGTTTTCGCGCCGATCCCGACGCCGTCGCCGATAGGCAAAATGGCGGCGTTGAGATCGGGATGCGACAAGAACGCCCTATTGAAGCGGCGGATCGACTTCGTCGACTCTTCATCGGTGTCCGCCTCCGGCACGGCGACGCGGTGATGCCAGAGCAGGTTGTCGACGATGACGAGGCCGCAGCGCTTCAGGTGCGGGAGGGTCAGTCGCAAGTAGTCGAGGTACTCCTCCTTGAGCGCGTCGATGAACACGATGTCGTACTGGCGCTGCGCGAGCTTCGGAAGCACGTCGAGCGCAGGCTGCTCGATGATCTCGATGCGGCCGGCGACTCCGGCGCGCTCGAAGAAGGACCGCGCGATCGCCGTGCGCTCCGTGTCGGGGTCGATCGTCCAGATACGGCCGGCCTCCGGTTGCGCACGTGCCATGGTCAGCGCTGAATATCCGTAAGCGGTGCCGAGCTCGAGGATGCTGCTCGCGAGCATCGCGCTCACCGTCACCGACACAAAGCGGGCAGTATCCGGATCGATGAGCGGTATGCCGTCGCGCGCGCACAGATCTTCGAGCTCTTTGAGCAATGGGTCCGGATCGCCGTTCACGGCGCGCAGGTATCGTAGATCGCGCGACCCCGCCGAGAGGACGGCGGCGCTCGACGCCGCCTTTCGCACGCAATCGGCGATCGTCGCGAACGCCTCGGTCTCCTTGCCGCCCCGCTCCGCGCGCCTGCGCTCGAGATCTGCGAGCGCGAGCACGGTCGACAGCTGATTGGCGAGCTCGTGTCCGGCATCGCGGACGGCATCGCTCATGGATGACGCCTTTCTATAGAAGAGAGAGCTGGTCTCGATCCTTGCTCGCCGCCCGCCGAGCTTCGATCGGGACGATCTCGCCGAAACGAGCGACGAAATCGTCGATGCGTCTGAGGAGATACTCGCGATCCTCGTCGTCGGCGTATTCCTCGGCGAGCGTCAGTTCGCCGTCGCTGCGCTGATAGATCCGGACCTTGTCGCCGATCGCGACCCCCCGTCGCGCGAGCGCCTGGGCGAGCCGTCGATTCCCGGACGCGTTGAACGTCTTCGACGTGACCGACTCGCGCCGCGCGAACTCGTCGACGCCCATCGATCCGCCGCGTACGGCTGCGATCGTCGACTCGACGATGCGTTCGATCGATTCCGGCTGTCCGGCGAAGAGCGCCGACACGATCTCGCGCATGAGGGCACGGCCGAACGGTTCGTCGCGAGCGGAGCGCAGGGCCGACCCGCGCATGACGAGCGTGCCGTCCGTTCGCGCGAGCGCGTAATTCTTCGCTTTGAGCGACAGCATCGCGCTATAGCGCTCCTCGAAGACGAGATTGAGTCCGTCGCCGAGCGTCGCGCCGACGCGAGCGACAAGCGCTTCAGGATCGGTGCCGTTCGGCGCGACGAAGTACGCCCCGTCGGTATCCGCTTCGATGACGGTCGCACCCGCCGCGCGCAATTCGTCGACGATGCGCATCATGACGGTACGCCCCGCTTCCGTGACGCGACCGGCCGCTGCCGGATCGTTGAAGTGGAGGCCGTTCGTGCCGAGAAAGCCGTAAAACGAGTTGACGAGTATCTTGAGGGCGTTTTGGAGACCGTCGGCCGCGCGGTGGTCATCGGCTCGCTCTTCCGCGAGCGCCGCGGCCGACGCGCGCTTCACACCGACGCGGCGGCTTCGCAGTTCGCCGAGCATCGGCAAGAAGACGTCCAGGTCGTCGTCCTCCGGCTTGATGCCGCGGGCGATCATGAGCGACGGGTAAAGGCTTTCGACATCGCATTTGGCGACCTCACGGAAGACGCCGGTCGCGAAAGCGGCAGTGAAGCCGCCTTCGGTCGGCGCCGTCGGTCGCGGGCGCGGGATCGAATGATTCGCACGGAGATACGCGCGGACCAAGAGCCGCTCGATCCGGCTGCCGATCCCGACGAATGCGAGTCCTTGCAGCGACTCCGGCACCATCTGGACTTGGTAGAACTCGTTAGGCGTGACGAGCGAAGATAGTCGCGCGGTGTCGCGCGTGTCGTCGAGGCAGTACGCCTTGAGCTGCGCACGCTGCTGCGGATCGTTCCACAGCGCCCGCATATTCGCCGCGTCGACCATCGCGCGCGACTCGTCGCCGATGCCGAGGTGGCGGACGACCTGCTTCAGCTTGTAGTTGGGCAGCTTGCGTCCGACATCCCAACGCATGACGCCCAAGAACGTGTCGACGATCTGGCGCCCCTCGATGCGATAGTACTTGCACGACATGCCGGCCGGGACCGAACGGCGGATCGACTCGTCGAGCCAGAGCGGCGTTCGGCCGTCGCGCCCGATGACGAGGGGCACGCCGAAACGTCGCGCGCGTTCGTACAGATACCACAGGTCGAAGTTGAAGACGTTGTGGCCTTCGATGACGTCGGGGTCCCGCTCGCGCACGACCCGCGCGAACTCCGCGATCATCGCCGCCTCGCTCGGGAAGTCGTCGAGCGCGAGGACGCGTTCGAAGCCGTCATCATCGCGAACGGCGATGAGGCAGATCGCCGCTTCGTCGCGATCCGGGTAGACATCGAGGGTCTCGAGGTCGAACTGGAGCCGGCGGAGCTGGTCGAAGCGCAGCCCGCGATAAAACGTATCGCCGCTTGCGACGAGATGTGCCGTGACGGGATCGAGGTACGTTATCCGCTGATCGCTCGCGAGCGTCTGCGACCACTCGCGGACTTGACGGCCGTCGTTCGTCGCGAGCAGGTGCCGCAGCGGATGTCGGCCTGCGAGCTCAGTCGTTCCGTCGAGCCGCTTTCGTGCGACGAGCCAGGCGCGCAATGGCACGACGTCGCGCACGATGCCATCCGCCGTGCGGCGATAGACGGTGGCGGTACCGGCGGTCGGATACGGCTCGACCGCGACGATGCCTTCGCCCGCACCGTGCCCGAAGAGCAGCGCGCGCGTGTCTTCCACGGTTGCGATACGCGATGCCCTAGCGCGGCGGGTAGGGGCTGAACACGGGCGCCGGCGTCGGAGCGGGCGGCGTCGGTGTGTAGTATTGGCTCGGCGAGAGCGTCGGTGTCGGCGAGGGCGATGGACTCGGCGTCGGCGTCGGACTTGGGCTTGGAGCTGCGCGCTTGACGGGCGGCGGCTTCGGCTTTCCGTGGACGTACGATCCGAGCGACAGCGACACGGTCGTAGTCGCGGTGATGCGATTGCCTTGCGCGCCCTCGACCTGCGCGTTGATGCTCGACCGCATCGCTTGGCCGATGAGGAGCCGGTCGCGCTGGTCGTAATAGGTCGTGCCGGCGACGTCGAACACGCCCTTCGCGTGCATGCCCTCGAGCATCGTATCGAAGTTCCCGGTGCCCGTGCTCTGGATGGCGTACGTCGGATAGCCGAGGTACGTCTTTTCGCCGACGACGGTCGCTTGCGTGTTGACGGTCATCGGCACGACGCCCGGAAGCTGCATCGTCTGGCTGAACTTCTCGCCGACATAGAGCGAGCGATTGCGATACGGTCGCGACGCTTCGCTGAGCGCCTGGATATACTGCATCGTCGTCGCGTCTTCGCCGCCCTCGCCGATGACCGAGCCGTCGGGCGCGATCTTCATGAGAAGCGACCGGTCGACGATGGTCGTGCCCGACGTGCCGGCTGAATCGAGCGCGACGTCGACTTTCGCGTGCACCGACCCGTCCGGATCCGCGCGCAGGCCGGTGATCGTCTCGGTCCCGTAGACGTTCGTCTTGACGGCGACCGGCGGCTGCGTCGTGTTCGGCGCGGGTGCCACGTTCACGTTGACGCCGATCGACAGCCCATACTTGACGACGTCGCCCACGTGGAGAAACCCGCTCGATGCGGCGAGCGCGCTCGCCGTGAGCGAGAGCGCGAGGGTGGCGCACGTGATGGCTGCGATCGTCCGTCTCAACATCGTGTCGATTCTAGAAACGCAACCTCGGCGGCTGCTTGCTCGTAACCCGGCGCTTGTGCGCTGTCGCGGGCAGGGTTGGCCCGCTAACGGGACAAAACCTTCGGTTCTCGCGCGCGCTCTTCGGAGTGTTCGCTGGTTCGCACGCGTCAGAGGTGCTCTCATGTTAGTCCGTCGTCTCGGCTCGATCGCAGCGCTCGTCGGCGTCGTCGTCGGGCTCGCGTCATGCTCGCAGCTCGGGCAGGCGACCGGTTCGGATCCGCTCGCCATCCAGCACACGTACGTCTATACCGCGATCGGAGCGAGCGACGCTGTCGGTTTCGGATCGACTGTTCCGTGCGCGACGGCGCCGGTCATCATCGGACCGGACACCGAACTCATGCCGTCGCCGCCGAACTGTCCGGGCGGCAGGGGTTATATCCCAGGAATCGCAAGCCGTCTGACCTCTTCGACCGGCAGCGTCGTGCTCACCGATCTCGGGATCTCGGGCGCCGCCGTCGGCCCGACCGAGCGAACGCTCGGGAACACATGGGAGCCGCTCCTCTTCGAAGACTGCACGTCGAGTGGTGCGAACGTCTGCATTCCGGGCGACTTCCTCTCCGACGAGTTGCCGCTAGTCCCTGGCAATCAGGACCTCGTCACGATCTTCGCCGGCGGCAACGACACGGAGGCGATTCTCGCCCATGTCGCCGTCGCTTGCAACGGGTGCAATCAGCAGCAGATCCGGGCGATGATCACGGCCGACGTCACGAACTTCGCGAACGACTACCTGACGCTGATCGGCGCGATCCATCAATCGCACCCGTTCGCCCGGATCTACGTCGCGAACTTGCCGAACTTCGGTCTCACCCCGCGCGGCGTGTGCATCGGCGCCGACCCCGGCAATCCGCCGCCGTTTTGCGGCCCGAACGATCCCGCTCTCGGCCAGCCGGGCCTCGAGGCGTTGCTCGACGCGATCTCGACCGGGATCGACGCGAACGTCATCAATCAGTTCGCCGCGAACGGAATTCCGGTGATCGACACCGAGTGCGATCCGCGGTCGTACGACCCGTCGAATTTCTACATCGACGGCTTTCATCCGGACGACGCCGGCTACGCGCTCTTGGCGCAGCTGTTCACGCTCACGATCAAGAACTTCGGCGGACCGCCGCCGGCCGGGAATTGCCAGTTCTCGCAAGCGATCGTCCATCGCGGGCTGAGTACGCTTCGCCACGTCAAGCTACACCACGTCCGATACTGATCCGACCGGCGTCGCTAGGCAAGTCATGCGCGAGACCATTCGGGTAGCGTTCGCAGCGCTGCTCGGCGCCGTCGTATTAGCTTCGTTCGGAACCGCGGCCCGCGCCGACGACGGCTACGACTCGCCGCTCGCCCGTGCAGTCCGATCGGCGACCGAACAGTACCGGCTCCAGCTCTGGGCGACCGGCGACGACTACGTGCAGTCGACGACGTACGTCGCGAACTTCGGCGTCATGTTCACGAATCACGACCGCTTCGATCCGGTCGACCTCGCCCATCCGACGGTGCTCATCTATGACCAAGCCGGTCGGCTTGTCGCGGTCGAGTACCAGTTCACGCCGGCCACGAAACCGAGCCCCGACTTCGGCGACGTGCCGAAGGACGCGTGGTTCGACATACCGCGCCACTTGCATTACAACATCGTCGTCGACGGAAAATCGTATTACGCGCAGGCTGAGTGGCCGACGACCGACGAGCCGACGGCGGCGAACATCGTCAAGCGCGGATTGATGCCGGCGGACGCGAAGCTCGTCTTCGCGTTCGTGCACCCGGCGACGCGCGCGTTCGTCGTGTGGGCGTGGCTGCCGAACTCGGATGGCCTTTACGCCGGCGACAACCCGCTACTGCCGTGACCGCGCAGACGAGCTTACTAGCTTAGTTCTCTGTAGCGGTCGAGCTTCAGCTCGACCTGAGACGAGCTGGCATATGGCGAGACCGCGGCGGTCGAGATGAATCTCGACCGCTCCCATTTTTGCGCTCGATCGCGGCGGTCGAGCTAGGGAAGGGTCACGCGTTCGACGCGCGGATTCGGATTGTACGGCCGGCCGACCTTATGGCATTCTTCCATCTTGCCGTCGCGTTCGACGAGCGCGATGTCGGCCGTGAAGTCGAAACGCCCTTCGAAGAGCGCCGAGCCCACCGCGTAGGCATCGACCGGGATGTGCCGCTGCTCGAATTCGCGGATCTTCTCGACCGTGAATCCCCCCGACACGATGATCTTCACCCACGGATAACCCGCCGCATCGAGCGCTGCACGCACGTTGAGGGCCAGTTCGGCGTTGACACCCGTCGGGTTGAACGTGCCCATCTCGTTCCAGAGGCTCTTGTCCACGAGCGTCTCCGACGTGTCGAGCCTGACGCCCCACAATCTGCGGCCCAGCTTCTTGGCGACGGCGAGCGACGTCGCGACGCAATCGTTGTCGAAGTCGACGAGCGCGATGACGTTGATCGAAGGATCGACGTGCTCGGCGAATTTCTGCACCGCGAGGACGGTGTCGCCGCCGTACGCCGCGATGAGGCCGTGCGGCACCGTGCCGATGCCTTTGCTGCCCCACCATTCTGCCTGCGCGTCGGTGCTGACGCCGAGCGCGCCGCTCACGTAGGCGGCATAGCCGTCGCCGGTCTGCACGAGATGGTGGTCGAAGCGCGCTGGGAAGAACAAGACATTCTTCCCGTTGGCGGCGGCGACGACGGCGCTCGTGTTCGTAGCCACTCTCGTGCGCCTCGCAAGAACGCCGAGATAATCGGTCTCGAGATGGCAGAAGAGCGCGTAGTCGCCTTCGATCGTCAGGATGGTCTCGTACGGCGCTATGCGATCGCCGTCGTGGAGGGCGCGGACGTCGAGCTGCGGCCAACCGTCTTCCCACGATCCATTTCTCGCGGTGCGGCCGCTGCACAGGCGCAGGATGGCGATGGCCTCATCGATGCCGCACAGCACGGCGTCCTTCTTGTTGAAGACCTGCATGAGCACGCGCGGATGCTTGCCGTCGCGTTCGAGGATCTCGCGGACCCGGTTGAAATAGGTATCCGAATAATAGCCCGAGCGCATCTTCTCGACCGGCAGGTTGAAGATCGACGGGTCGAGTCTGCGGCGGACGGGGATGGGGATCGCCATGTGGCGGCCACGTTTCGGCGCACACCTCGTAAGGCCTTCGGCGTCGCAGCGGCGAACGAGGCGCGACGATGACGAACGACGGCATCGCCGCGCGCCTCAACGAGATCGCCGCGCTCATGGAGTTCGACGGCGAACCGTTCTTCAAGACGAAAGCGTATCAGCGCGCGGCGCGGAGCGTCGAGGACAGCGAGACGCCGATGCGCGCGCTCATCGATTCGGGCGAGCTCATCGAACTGCCCGGCGTCGGCAAGGCGATCGCTCAGAAGATCGACGACATCGACCGCACGGGGACGTGCAAATATCTCGAAGAGCTGCGCGCGAAGTTCCCTCCGACGATCCTCGAGCTGATCCGGGTGCCTTCGATCGGCACGAAGACAGCTGTCGCACTGTACAAAGAGCTCGGCATCACGAGCATCGCGGAGCTGCGGCAAGCCGTCGATGACGGATCGATCTCGAAGATCCCGCGGCTCGGCCCGAAGAGCATCGAGAATCTCAAGGCATCGCTCGCGCGGCTCGCGGATAGGACGCGGCGCTTGCGCCTTGGCGACGCGTGGCCGCTCGCACGCTCGATCGTCGAAGCGCTCACGGCGCATAGCGACGCGCGCAACGTCGTCGCCGCCGGCAGCTTGCGCCGGATGGAGCCGACCGTCGGCGACATCGACATCATCTGCACGAGCGACTCACCCGCCGAAGTGCTGGCTTACTTCACGAAGCTTCCTATCGCGAGCAGCGTCTCCGGACTCGGGGATACTAAGGCGACGATCTGGGCGGAGCCGGGCATCTCCGTCGACTGTCGCGTCGTCAAGCACGAATGCTTCGGGAATCTGCTGCAGCATTTCACGGGCAATAAAGACCACAACGTGAAGATCCGCGAACACGCTCGCGCCCGCGGTCTCAAAGTGAGCGAGTACGGGATCGAGACGCTCGAGACCGGTGCGGTCATGACGGCGCAGACCGAAGAAGAGGTCTATGCGGCGCTCGGCCTCCAGTACATACCGCCCGAGCTGCGGCTTGGCCTCGATGAGATCGAGCTCGCGCGTGCCGGCAAGGTTCCGGCGCTCGTCGAACTGGCCGACATCCGGGGCGACCTCCACGATCACACGGATTGGAGCGACGGGTCGCGGACGATCGAGGAGATGGCGCGCGCTGCAGCGCAGCGCGGACGATCGTATCTTTCCATCTCGGATCACTCGCGCGGCCGCGCGGTCGCCAACGGTCTTTCGATCGAGCGGCTGCGCGAGCAGATCGCCCAGATCAAAACCGTTCGCGACGCCTACGGCGTCCATCTGCTGTGCTCGTCCGAAGTCGACATACGCGCGGACGGGTCGATGGATTTCCCAGACGAGGTGCTGGCCGAGCTCGACATCGTCGTGGGGTCGATCCATTCCGCGTTCACCGGTTCGAAGGAGAAGCAGACCGAACGCCTCATCCGCGCGATCCGCAATCCGTACGTCAACGTCATCGGTCATCCGACGGGCGCTTTGCTCGAACAGCGCGCTGCCTATGAATTCGATGTCGACGCCGTCTTCCGCGCCGCGGCCGAAACCGGCACCGCGCTCGAGATCAACTCGAATCCGGCGCGACTCGATCTCGACGCGAATCTTGCGCGCCGCGCGCGCGAACTCGGCTGCACGCTCGCGATCGACACGGACGCCCACTCGACCGATATGCTCGACGACATGTTCTACGGCGTCGGCACCGCTCGCAAGGCCGGCCTGGTGAAAGAGAACGTCCTCAACGCGCGGCCGCTCGAAGGCGTGCTCGAATTCGTCGCGGCGAAACGCCGCTGACGTCGATGCTCTGCGACCTCCATCTGCATAGCCACCACAGCGACGGCGAGTTCGCGCCGGCGCGCGTCGTCGACATGGCCGCAGACGCCGGCGTCGAGCTCATCGCGCTCACCGATCACGATACGACAGAGGGCATCGTCGAGACGCTGATGCGTGCGGCTGCGCGCGGAATCGCCGCTGTGAGCGGCATCGAGATGACGGCATACGCGCACGGTCGGGTCGTCCACGTCCTCGGATACGGCTTCGACCCCTCGCGGCCGCCGCTCCAGCAATTCAATCGGGTGGCGCTCGACGTTTGGATGGCGAACGTCCGGACGTGGGTCCTCGCGCTTATCGATGGAGGCTTCGACCTTCGCGCCCCCGAGGTGCTCTCGGAGCAGCACGTGCGGCTTCCCGCGCTCATCGAGCGGCTATGCGCGCGCGGCGTCGACGACGGCGACGTCGGCCGCTGCTACGCGCGCTTCAAGGATTTTTTCGCAGCGCTTCCGCCCGAGGCATATCGCCGACTACCGACGCCGGCCGAAGCGACCGAGGCGATCCGTGAAGCGGGCGGTGTCGCGATCCTCGCACATCCCGATCGCGTCGGGTCCGACGGCCTCGTCGAAACACTGCTCACCGACGTCGACGGCATCGAAGCGTATTACGCGCGATATGCGCCGGCGGATCGAGAGGCACTTAGAGCCTTGGCCGAACGCAATGGGAAGCTTTACTCGTGCGGCAGCGACTACCACGGCTACTTCGGCGGTGCGTACGTCAACCCGCGCTTCGAAGCGCCGGACGCGTTGATGGTGCGGCTCGGGCTGAGGTAAGACCGCGGCGGTCGAGATGAATCTCGACCGCTCCCTCATGAAACCGTGAATCTCGACCGCTCCCTAGACGAGAGCGTGAAAATCGATCGTCCGCTCAGGTGGCGCCGAAGCGGCGGTGGCGCTGCTGATACGAGACGAGCGCCGCGTCGAAGTGCTCGCGGTTGAAATCCGGCCAGTGGACGTCGCTGACGAAGAGCTCGGTGTACGCGAGCTGATACAAGAGGAAGTTCGAGATCCGGTGCTCACCGCCGGGGCGGATCAGGAGATCCGGATCGGGTATGCCGGCGGTGTACAGGCGCGATTCGATGGCGGCTTCGTCGACGCGCTCGGGTTCGATGATCCCGTCGCGGACGTCGCGCGCGATCTGTCGGACCGCCGCGGCCATCTCCGCCCGGCCGCTGTAGTTGACGGCCAGGTTGAGCGTCACAGCGCGGCCTTCTTTGGTGTTCTCGACCAGCGACGACAGAGCGGAGCGCGGCGCCGGCGGTAGTGCGGCGATATCGCCGAGCACCTGCACGCGGACGCCGTCCTTGCGCAGCCCGGGCGCCTCGGTCTTCGCGAAGATGCAGCAGAGATCGAAGAGCGATGAGACCTCGCCGGCGTCGCGTTTCCAGTTCTCGGTGGAAAAGCCGAAGGCGGTCAGATACGGCACGCCGCGGTCTCGGCACGCGCGCGTCAACTCGCGCAAGCTGGCGATGCCTCGGCGATAGCCTTCGGCGAGCGGGAAGCCGCGTGCGCGGGCCCAACGGCGATTGCCGTCCATGATGACGGCGACGTGCTTCGGGATCGGTGACGGTGCGGGCACCGCCGCCGCGCGTTCGACGTTGCGCATCGATCAGGTCGTCGCCAGACGCGGAACCCGGCGCCGTCCGTCGTTGTCTGAGGTCTCGGCGCCGGCGTGCACGTCGCGGACGACCGCCTCGAGTTCATCTATATAGGAAAGGAAGCGCGTCTTGCCGCTCTTGGTTATGCGGCAAGTCGTGGTCGGACGGCCTTGCCCCGCATCCTTCGAGATCGCGACGATGCCCATCTCGGCGAGCGCCGCGAGATGACGGCTCAGGTTGCCGTCCGTGAGACCGCATGCGGTTTGCAACTCGGTGAACGTCATGCCGTCGGCGTGCGCGACGAGGCACGTGCAAACCGCAAGCCGGCCTCGCTCGTGGAAGATCCGCTCGAGGCCCGCATAGGCGAAAGGTGCTTCGCGACCGTCCGTGCGTTGGCGTTTCCCAGCTCGTCGCGCGCTCATCGTGCTACCGCCGCTTCTGCTTCGCGCGTGAGAAGCCAGCCGATGAAGATCTGACCGAACCCGAACCCCACCGGCATGATCCACCACGCGAGCGGCACGGTCGGGTCCGGGGTCAAGAGCAAGACCGATCCGATGATGCCGAACGCCGCCGCTAGCGGTATAGCACCTTTGGGCACCAGCGAGCGCGAAGCGTAGAGTCCCATGGCGTACGACGCGTACCAGACTCCAGGCAGCATCCATATGAGTCCGTGCAAGATGAGCGCGAGGCTCAGCACCGCACCGAGAACGATCGCCGGCAAGAGCGTCACGCCGGCACTGCGCGCGCGCACGCGTTCCTGCGTCGCGCCCGTACGGGAATACCAGACCGCAATCGCACCATAGTTCAGTATCAACGCGGCAGCGAGGCAGGCGAACCAGACGAAGAGATACATGCGATCGTCGGCTGCCGTCACCGGATGCGGCACGAGGACGAACTGCGCGAGCCCGGCGACGATCGCGATGACCCCGCTCGCGGCGGCTGCAGGGCCTGAATAACCTTTGAATTGCTGGCACGCGGCAAGGCGATCTCTGACCTCTGCGAGGTCTGCCAGCGCACGCTCGACTTCCATATGCACTTTGTATCACAAAGTGCGATAGGGCGCAATCCCCCGGAAGTCTCGTTCGTCGCGGGACGCGCGTTCATCGTGTCGACACTTGGCCCAAAACCCGCTCGCGCGGTGTTCCGCGCGTCCTGAAGGCGGGCAAGGTGTGTAACGGCAGGCGTCTGAAAACAACGCTCAACCACCCGCGACCTCCTCACAGATCGGAGAGAGACGCATGGAACTCGAAGGCATCCAGGTCTACCACGACGGTGACTTCGTCAAGTACGGCGACGCGAAGGTCGGATTGCTCACGCACGGCCTCAACTACGGCACCGGCTGTTTCGAAGGCATCCGCGGTTACTGGAGCGCCGACCATGCGGAAGTGTATCTCTTCAGGCTCGCCGAGCATTACGAGCGGCTGCACCTGTCAGCCAAACTGCTCCTCATGGAACTCAAGGACGACGTCGCGACGATGTGCGAGGCGACGACGGAGCTCATCCGGCTCAACGACTATCACCAGGACGTCTACGTCCGGCCGATCGCGTTCAAGGCCGCGGAAGAGATCGGCGTCCGGCTCCACAACGTCAGGGATGATTTCGCGATCATCGCGATCCCACACCGTTCGTACTTCGAGACCGGGGCCGGTCTGCGGACGGCGGTCTCATCGTGGCGGCGGATCGACGACAACAGCGCGCCGGCAAGAGCGAAATTGACCGGCGTCTACGTCAGCTCGGCACTCGCGAAGAGTGAAGCGGTCATGAACGGATTCGACGAAGCGATCTTGCTGACCGCGGACGGACACGTGGCCGAGGGCAGCGCGGAGAACATCTTCCTGGTCCGCGACGGGCGCGTCCACACGCCACCGGTGACGGACGCGATTCTCGAAGGCATCACGCGCAAGACCGTCATCGAGTTGCTGCGCGAAGAGCTCGGGCTCGACGTCGCAGAGCGCAGCATCGATCGCAGCGAGCTCTATCAGTCCGACGAGATATTTTTCTCCGGGACCGCGGTCGGCGTCTCGCCCGTGATCGAGGTCGATCGTAGGCCGGTCGGAAGCGGGTCCCCTGGTAAGATCGCGATCGCGTTAGGGGATCTCTACCGTGATATCACGCTCGGGAAGGTCGCCAAGTACCATCATTGGCTCACGCCTTCTCACGCTACGAAAACGGATCGCTTGAGGAAAGCGAAGGCCAGCGTCTAGGCACGACGCAGGGCATGACCGCGGCGGTCGAGCTAAAGCTCGACCGCTACAATTTCAAGGGCAAAATCGAACAGATGTGCGCGTATAAATCCATATGCGCTTATCTTGCGTTCTCATATGCGACTCTGCTATAATGCCGTTGTGTGACGGGCGTCACTTTTGACTAGCCCGGCCGCATCGCGTAACGGCCCGTTAGATATGGGGCTATATGCGTATAGCGGCGAGCCGAGCACCTTGGCTCATCGGACACAAAAGACGACGCCGCTTGGCAGAGCGGCGCGTCTTGGTGGGGACGGTGGAGTCAGATCGGCTGCGAGAGGTTGCAGTGCGAGGACTGCCTCTCAAAGCGGGGATGACGGCACGGCTTTCTAGCTCGCGCGCGAACTTAAAGGAGTTGTCATGCTGCACTTCGCGTCACTCGGTGGGGTCCTTCACCTAATCTCGTTGGCCGGCGGCGTGCTGGCCGGGATCATCCACATCTTCGATATCTCCGATACCCCGATCGCCACGAAGTAACATCGCCTAGCTGACGACCTCCGTCAGCAAGTCGACAAGCCTAGGATCAAAAAGCGTTCCGCTCTCCTGACGGAGTTTGCGGAGCGCTTCTTCTTTTTTGATCTTCTCGACACCGTCGTAACCGGTCAGCGACGAGACGTAGGCGCGCGCGATCGCGATGATCCGCGAGGCTTGCGGTATGGCCTCACCGACAAGACCCTTCGGATAACCGGTCCCATCGAAGTGCTCGGAATGGTACTCGACGTAGTCGGCGATCGCCGGGTCGACGAGCGCGTCCGCACTCCTCAACATGATGGCGCCTAGCCGCGCATACGTGCGCCGCTGGTTCTCCTCGGAAGCGTTCGTCCGTTTGCCCCAGCGCATGCGCGCCGGCAGCCGGCTCTTGCCGATCTCGTGGAGCTCGGCGGCAAGACCGATATCGGCGACTTCTTGCTTCGACAGTCCGAGGTGGCGGGCGAGCATCTTCGAGATGTTCTCGACCTCAGCCGTGAACTGGACATCGGGCATGTCGGTGAATCGGATCATCTCTCGGATGACCGATGTCGCCTGCGATTTCGCTTGTTCCAGCTGTTCGAGGCGTCTGACGACGCCGAGGATGTCTTGCACGACGCGCGTCTGCGCGATGAGGACGTAGAAGAGAACCGTCGTCAGCATGCCGCCGTAGCCGTACATCGCGACGAGCAGGTAGCCGTAAAGCGAAGCGAACACGCCCATGCGCACGAACTGCAGCGAGAAGCCGGTCTGCCGCGTGAAGAAGTACGTGACCTGGACGAAGCCGTGTTGCGAGATCTGCCAGACGATGCCGACGACGAGCACGCCGACGAGCGCGATCGCGGAACCCGCCCACGAGGGCGCAGCTTTTTGGACGTCGGCGAAGAGCCCCCATACGGCGATCATGCCGTAGACCGCGGTGATGCCGGCGCCTGCTTGTCCGAACGATCGCGGCGAGAAGAGGTCGGAGAAGTTCGCGGGGCGTGGTAAAAGACGAAGCCGGATGGCGGCGAACGATATGAGGACCAGGAGTATCGTCCAGTAGCCGAAGACGATCGACGACGCCGCGATGACCGCGGTCAGGGGAGCGTACGACTTACCCGCGGCGAGCGTCGGCCGCTGCGACACGGCGAGAAATCCGCCGATGAACAGCACCGAAACGACCGTCCACCAACTGAGATCGAGATGCGGCGGCCACAACACGACGACCGCGAGACCCAAGAATCCGATGGCGAAACAGAAAACGTTGAGAGCGACCGAGCGCCAGCGCTCCGCCTCGATCCGTGTGTGGTCTTCTGCCAAAGCCACGCTAGCTGCCGAGAACTTTCCCACTACCTATATGACTACGGCGCACGCTCTCCCGTGACGCCGCACACCAGGCCCTCTTTGGATTTTATCGCCTAGTCTAGAGGGGATGGGGAGCGCGGTTGCTCGGTTAGCGGGCAGTCGTGACGAGCGTCACAAACGGCCGTTCGAATCGGCGCGTGCGATGGCCGTACGCTGGAAGCTCTCGAAGGTCAAAAGCGATGCGCGGCGGATGAACCGCTCGCCGTTGTCGAGGTCGTCGAGGTGCGTCGAGAAGGCGCAGATGACGTACGGAGCGCCGGCGAGCTCGACTATTCCGACGTCGTTGAGCGTGTCGTGCAGCGTGCCGGTCTTGTGCGCGACGACGACGCCCTTCGGTAAGGGCGCGGGCAGGAGCGTGTTGTGGCGCTGACCTGCGAGCAACGCCAACATCTCGCCGCTCGCTTGCGGATCGACGACGCGCCCCGCTGCGATAAGCGAGAGAAGCCGGAGCATGTCGTCCGCGCTCGTGCGCAACGCGCGGATATCGCCGTCGCTGCGGATGCTGTCGCCCAGGCGCGTTTGTGAAAGGCCTAGCCCCGACATCGTCGCGTTGATAGACGAGCGGCCGACGAGCCGGATGAGCATGTTCGTCGCCGTGTTGTCGCTGACATCGATCATCCGCGCGAGCAAGTCGCCCACCCGATACTCGGTGCCCCACGGCGCGTCGCACAGCGAGCCGTAGCCGCAGTCGCGGTCGAGGAGCATGACGGTGCGGTCATCGGTGAACCGGCCCGCCGCCATCTGCTTGAAGACCTCGACCATGACCGGGATCTTTATCGTGCTCGCAGCCGGCAGGTTCACGCCGCCGTTGATCGCGATCGCGTGGCCGGTCCGAAGATCGCCGATGCTGAGCGCGACGAGACCGTCCGTGTGGGCGGCGAGGTCCATGAGCTGCGGCACGAGTTCGTGCAGCCTCGCAGCGCCAAGGTCGAGATCCCACGAGGGATCGTCCGCGGCCGCAAGAGGTACGCCCGAGAACGCTATGACCGCGACCGCTAAGAGCGGGGCGATGACGGATGCCGGCCGCATCTTCCTGTTATCGGCAGGCTTCCGGTCGACCGTAAAGGTCGACCGCTCCCTGACGCGAACGAGTCGCGGCCGCGTCAGCCGCGGTGACGCGTCTTACACTATGAGGGTCGCCCGCATGCCCTTTTCCGGTCCGCCCGATCTCGCGAGACTCGTCGAGATCATCGGCGTTCCGGTCGACGCCGGAGCGAGCCGGCGCGGCGCTCGCCTTGGTCCACAAGCCATCCGAGCAGTCGGCCTCGTCGAACGCATCGAAGCGCTCGGCTATCGCGCTCGAGACACGGGCGACGTCGCGGTGCCCGCGGACGATCCGGCGCCGCCCGAACCGGGCAAGCCGCACTCGTTCGATATGCTCCGCGCGACTTCGCTCGCGCTCGCCGACTCGGTCGAACGCTCGCTCGGATCCGGCGCGTTCCCGATCATCATCGGCGGCGACCATTCGCTCGCGATCGGCGCGCTAGCCGGCTGCGCGCGCGTCAAGGGGCCGCAAGGTCTCATCTGGATCGACGCGCACGCGGATGCGAACACGCCGGCGACGAGTCCGACGGGTAATCTCCACGGCATGCCGGTCGGAGCGGCACTCGGCGACATGCGCGACCTGTTCGACGCAAAGCTCTTCCCGACGCCGTCTATCGACGCGGCGCGAACGGTGTTCGTCGCGCTACGGGATCTCGACCCCGGCGAGAAGCGCCAGATCCGCGAGCGCGGGATGACCGCGTTCACCATGTCGGACATCGATCGGATCGGCATGGCCAAGGTCATGGAACGCGCAGTCGAGGTCGCCGGCCGCGGACCGGCTTCGATCCATGTGAGCTTCGACATCGATGCGATCGACCCGTCGGCCGCTCCCGGAACCGGAACGCCGGTGCTCGGCGGACTCACGTATCGCGAAGGCCACCTCGCGATGGAGATAGTCGCGGAAAGCGGCACCGCGCATTCGCTCGAGGTCGTCGAGGTGAACCCCGTCATCGATGACGGCGTCAAGACGGCGCGCGTCGCGATGGAGCTCGTCTGCTCGGCTTTGGGCAAATCGATCTTGTGATAGCGGCGGCGTTCACCGCCGCCGTCGTGCTCGCCGTGATCGCGGGTTTCAACGACGGCGGCAACTTGTTCGCTTTGTCGGCGGCGAGCCGGACGATCCCGCCGGTCAGGTCCTTCTTGCTCATCGTGGCCGGCGCGTTCGTCGGCCCGTTCGTACTCGGAACTGCGGTGGCGCACACGACGGGAACAGGGGTCGCCGACTATGCGACCGTCGGTGCAGCGCAGCTTTTCGCCGCGATCGCGGGCGCGATCGCGACGGTCGGCCTGACGTTCGCGGCTCGCGTGCCGACGAGCATCTCGGCAGCGCTGTTCGCGTCGATGGTCGGTGCTCTGTGGAGCGGACCAGGCCTCGCGGCGGTCCGATGGCACGGCGTGGAACTCGTGGCGGTATCGCTCGTCGGATCGGTCGTGATCGGTGCCGCCGGCGGGGCGATCGCGTACGGCGCGGTCGCATGGCTGCTCGCTCGCGTCCATCGCCCGGCCGGCGAACGCATCGTCTCGCTCCAACATCTGACGACGTTCGCGCTCGCGGTGGCGTACGGCTCGAACGATCTTGAGCGCACGGCCGGCCTTCTCGGCGCGGCAGTTTCAACCGGCACGTTCACCGCGCCCGCATGGACGTTCGTCGTCGCAGGGCTTGCGTTCGTGATGGGGCTCGTCGCCGGCGGCGGCCGAATCGCGCGGACGGTCGGCGGCAAACTCTTCTCGATCCGTCCGCAGTCGGCGCTCGCAGCCGAGGTCTCTTCTGCCGCAACCGTCATCTGTTCGTCGCTCTTGGGCGGTCCGCTCAGCACGACGGCCGTCGCGGCGTCGTCGCTCATCGGCGTCGGAGCGGCGGTCGACTCGCGCGCGATCCACTGGCACGCCGCCGCACAGATCGCGCTGACGTGGATCGTCACCGTGCCGGCAGCGCTCGTCGCGGGTGCGCTCGCCGGTCTGATCGTGCGTTCGATATAGGAGTCTGTCATGTGGCTTGCCGACCTCTTCCGCAGTTCCCCGGGCAAGCGATTCTTCGACCTGCTCGACGAGCACGCGTCGGTCTTGCTCGAAGCCGCGCGGACGCTCGCCGCATATGTCGACAGCGGCAAGGCGGAACTCGCGACGGTCGTCGACGAGCTCGAACACAAAGGCGACGACGTGCTGCGAGGGCTCATCGCCGCCATCAGCGATACGTTCGTCACCCCGCTCGACCGGCAGGACCTCTACAACCTCGGTGAAGCGCTCGATGACATGATCGACTACATCGCGAGCGCTGCCGTCGAAATAGCGCTTTTCCGGCAGCCGAGCACGCCTGCGATGCGCGCGATGTGCGAGCTGCTCGTCGAAGCGGCGTTATCGATCCAGTCCGCCGTCGGCGCGATACCGAAGGACCGAGATACGGCACTGATCGCCGGCCGCGAGGCGAGCGAAGCCGAGAACCGCATGGAGATCCTCTACCGGACAGCGCTTGCCGATCTATTCGAAGGTCACGACTTCCGCGAGATGTTCAAGCTGCGCGAGATCTATCGCCACCTGAGCAACAGCGCCGACCGTGGCGACGCGGTCGGCAAGCTCATCGGCAAGATCGTCGTGAAGACATCGTGAGGGCTGAGCCGATCGGCTAGACCGCGGCGAGCCGCCGCATCTGCCCGGTGAGCGTCTCGCCGGGCTTCACTTCGACGATCTCGAGTCCGGCGACATCCTTCGTCAGCTCGCGAAGCCTCGCGGGCGTTCCGGTGAGCACGGGGAACGTCGCGTAGTGCATCGGGATCACCGTCTTTGCTCCGAGCAGCCGAATCGCGTACGCACCCTCGTCCGGACCCATCGTGTAGAAGTCGCCGATCGGCAGCATGGCGATGTCCGGCTTGTAGATCTCGCCGATGAGCTTCATGTCGGAGAAGACGCATGTGTCGCCGGCATGATAGATCTTGACGCCGTTCTCGAACCGCATGACAAAGCCCGCCGCCTCGCCGCCGTACCACATCCCATCGCCGTCTTGGACTCCCGACGAGTGGACCGCGTGCGTCATCGTCAGGTGAACGCCGGCGACCTCGGTCGACCCGCCCTTGTTGAAGCCGACGACCTTTTTGACTCCTTGCTTGCTCAACCACACGCCGAGCTCGATCATCGTCGCGCACGTGGCGTCGAATTTCTTCGCGAGCGCGACCGTATCGCCGAGGTGGTCGCCGTGGCCGTGCGTCAGGAAAATCGCGTCGAGGTTCTTCGGCTGCTTCAGATGATCCGGGCATGCCGGATTGCCGCTGAGGAATGGGTCGACGATCACGTGCTTGCCGCTCGGGGTCTTGATCGCGAAGGTCGCGTGGCCGCAAAACGTGATTTCGAGTTTGCCGAGATCGATGGACATCATGCTCTCCTTGAGCGTCACCCAGGCGAAGGGTGGAAGATTTTAAGACGACACGCGATTGGGCCTGCTCACGCGGAGCCGAGCGCGAGCTCGACCTCTTCTCGCACCCACGCATCGCTCTCGGTGTCAAGCCGTTTTCTCAGCGCGTCTCGCGCCGCATCGCCGCCTAGCCGGCCGAGCGCCCACGCGGCGTGGCCGCGGACCAGCGGTTTGCGGTCGTCGAGCGCGGCGACGAGATAGGGAACGGCGCGCTCGTCGCGCGAGTTCCCCAACGCGACCGCCGCGTTTCGCTGGAGGACAGCTTTGCCCCGCCACGCCATCGACGTCGGACCGAACCACGTGCGGAACTGCGACTTCGTCATGCGCAAAACGGCGATGAGATCCATGGACGTGCCGATGTGCGGCAGCGGCGCGAACGGGTCGTCGCCGGCACGCCGGTTGGCCGCGACGTTCTCGCTTTCGTTGACCGGGCACGGCGTTTGGCAATCGTCGCAGCCCCAGAGACGATTGCCGATCGCGTCGCGCAGCTCGCGCGGGATCGGCGTCTTCAATTGCGTGAGATCGGAGATGCAGCGGCGCGCGTCGACCGACCCGTCCTCGCCGATCGCGCCCGTCGGGCAGCGATCGATGCACACCGGACAAGTCCCGCAGTTCGTACCGAGCGGTTCGTCCGGTTCGACCTCGACCGTCGTGATGAGCTCGCCGAGAAGCACCCACGAGCCGAAGCGCTTCGTGAGCACGTTGCCGTTGCGGCCGAACCAGCCGATGCCGGCACGTACGGCAGCTGCGCGATCGACGAGCGGCCCCGTGTCGACGCACGGCAAGCACCGCTCGCCCGGATATTCGACGCTAATGAAGCGCGCGAGTTCGCGCAGCCTGCCGCCGATGATGCGGTGGTAATCGCTTCCCCACGAATGGCACGAGACCGCGCCGCGCAAGCCCGGTGCGTTCGGGTCGTAAGGATGCGCCTCGCCGGCGTAGGACGTCGCGGTGCAGACGATCGTCCTCGCGCCCGGCAGCACGTCCTCGGGCGTGCAGCGTTCGCGCACGTCGCCGGCGCTGTAGCGCCATTGGCTCAAGAGTCCGTCGTCGACGCGCTGCTGGAAGACGCGCATCGTCGAGACGAACGGCGCGGCGCCGGTAAAGCCGACAAGGTCGAATCCCAGCTCGAACGCGCGCGCGGTGATGCGCGCTTTGGCATCGCCGGGGTGCGGTCGGCTCGGCGTGACCGGGGCTATGTCGTCTGCGACGCAGGCGGCGGGAAGTCGAGGTCGCACGTGCCGTGTACCGGCAGACCGTTGAGCGTCGCCGGCGCGAACGTCGATGCGCGCGCGGCTGCGAGCGCCGCGTCGTCGACGTTCGGATCGCCCGAAGATTTCACGAGACGGACTGAGAGTATCTGCCCGTCGGGACCCACTTCGACTTCGACGGTCGCCGTGCCGGGCGCATGGTCGTCGATGGCGAGCTGAGCGATCTTGATGACGCGCACCGGATTATCGTCGCCCCAAACGACGTTACCGGAAAGATCCTGCGTGCCGCCGTTCGCCGTGCGAGAATCTCCCGGCGTCTCCGTCGGTTCGGGCGTCGGCACCGGCGCCGCCGCGACGACATGCGCGACGCGTTGGTCCATCACCGGCTTGACCGGGTGCTCGATGATCATCCGCACGTGGCGGCGCGCCGGCGGCCGAACGCTCATGCGTACGTCGGCGATCTTGGCCATTTCGCGATATTTCAGCAGTGCGAGGTCGCGGTTCGTTCGGGGCAGCGGTCGCGGTGAAGGCGTGGGCGTCGGCGGCGGGGGCATCTTCTGCAGCTCTTCTTTGCGCGACAGCGTCACGATCGATACCGAGTCGGGCAAGTTTGACGCGGCGAAGTGCGGCGAGAGGTTTGTCACCTCGGTTCCGAGGGTGAAGTGGACGAACGCAGACAGGAACACGAACGCGACAAGTCCCGCAGCGGTGCGTTTGCGGAATGGCAACCGGCGTTTCGTCGTCTCTACTTTGTCTTGTCCGTCGTCCATGAGCGTCCGCTCGTTCTAGTTCCGGGCTCTAGGAATTCGCCCGGCGTCAATGGCCCGCCTCCGGCTCGGCGCGCTGCATCGCCAGGAGCTCTTCATATTTCTTCGGCATGGCGGGCTCATATGTGAGGAACGACGGTATTGGGTAGCGGATGCCGCCTCGCTGGGTCCCTTCCAAGCCCCGCACGAGCTCGTCCGCCCACGACCAGGGGAGCGTGAACGCCATTTCTTCGTCCTGAGCTCCGGCGAAGATGCGGTCGCCGTTGCAGGGCAGGATCACCTGCGGCTCGCCTGTTCGCAGCGGCACGACGAGGTGGTCGGAGCAGTCCATACGAGCTGCGAACGACGATGCGACGCGCCCACCTCGTTCGTACAGCGCGGCCGCGACGAGCCGCATGACCTGCGCGGCGTTTCCGTAGACGATCACGACTTCAGGTTCGAAGTCTGCACGATGGAGCGGCGCGAAGACGATGCCGTCGATCTCGCCCGGCTTGAACTTCTCGACCGACGCTTCGCTGCGCGCGCCGGCCGCTTCGTCGGCTGTGTACATGCCGGCACAGAGATTGCCTTCATCGTAATACGCGTTCGGCGACGCGAAGCCGGCGACGAGCGCGCCGAGCGGGCACTTCATGTCTTCGGCGCGCAGGACAGTGGTCCACCCGTAGCGGCGCGAGATCGCCCAACCTTGGCAGACCGTGACGTGTTTGCCTAGATCGGCGAGCGGACGCTTCGCTTTCGGCGGCGCTTGTTCGCCGTTGCGCAGGCAGCGAACGGCGACCGGAAAGGTGGCGGGACGGACGTACTCTTCGATTTTGTCGTAAAGGTCTTTCGGAGTCATCGCCTCCGAGCGTTCAGCACAAGGGCACAGCGCCCCTCGGCGTGCAACACGTTCGAGTTCATGTCATCAAACGATACCGCCCAGACGGTCGGCTCCGCCGCGACCGCCGAGCCGGCAGCGATCAAAGACGCCGGACCGAAGCGCATTCTCTACAGCGCGGATTGGTGTTGGTACTGCCAACGCGTCGTAGAAAAGCTCGCAGAACTCGGCGTCGACTACGAGTACGTCGAGGTGCCGGTCTTCCATAGCAAGCGCACTAAGGTGCTCGAGGTGTCGGGCCAGACGAGCGTGCCGGTCTTCGTCGACGGCGACGTCGTGATCGACGATGACGACGCTATCATCCCGTATCTTGAAGAGCACTACGCGAAGAAGTAAGCCGGTCTTTACAGGCGCTATCTATGGAAGATACCGCGCTACGACGAGGCCGCCTGTGCTGTCGAACGACTGACCGGCGGCGACGATGTCGCCGTTCGATTCGAGCCCGAGAGCGTCGACCTCACAGTTGCCGTTGAGCTTGCTCGCGACGATGCCGCCGCGTCCAAAGGTTCGATCGAGCCGGCCGCCGGCGAGCAACCGCGCAAGACCGAATTCCGTCACGGCGACCGCCGGCTGACCGCCGCCACCGACCACGACCGAGCCGTTCGTCAGGATCGCGAGCGCGTGCGCTTCGTTCGCGAAGATGTCGGGGTTTGATACGACGAAGTCGAACAGCGGGCTTTGGAATGAAGCATCGACCGTGCCGTTCGGGAAAAACCGCTGAGCCTGCGTATCGATATCGCTTCCGGATCCGTTGTCCGCGCGCGCGAAAACCGCCACGATCCGCTCGTCGCTCCGCAATGCGCTTGTGCCGATGTGCGTCTCGGCGACGAGCGTGCCGCGCGCCTGTCGCGGGTCGCGCGTGCCGCTCGCTCGGAACCGGGCTGCCGCGGTGCCGGCGAGCGCGACGATCTTCCCGTCGGCTTGCACACCGAGGCCGTTGACCGTTCCCGGCAAGCCGGTTTCGACGATGCCTTCGGATCCGAACGACGCATCGGGCGAGCCGTCGGCGTTCAATCTGATGAGAATTCCTTGCGGGCCTGTCGCGAATAGCGCAGACCCGCCGACGAGGATCTTCCCGTCGGCAAGCACCATGACGCTCTCCGCACCCGTCTGCGTGGCGCCCGCGACGGCAGGCATCACGCGGCCGCCGCTGCCGAAACCCTGATCGAGCATGCCATTCGACGCGAAGCGAGCGATCGCGATCGCGCGCACCCCGCTGGGCAGCGACTCGGCAGTGCCGACCGCGACGACCTTGCCGTCGGTCTGCGTCGCGGTCGACATCGCGAAATTGATCCCGTTGGCGAACTGGGCGACGGCAATGCCACCGGATCCGAAGCTGTCATCCGGCGCACCGTTCGGCAGCAGCCTATCGACACCGAAGCCGCCGATCGCATTGCCCATTCCGGCGAAGTCGACCGATGTGACGATGCGACCATTAGCATCGACGCGGACGTCGTTCACCGAGTAGACGGTGTGCGGCACGATGGTGAAGCCGGACTGCCCGAAAGTTGGATCGAGCCTCCCACCGGTTCCGGCCGCTTCTGCGATCACCGGCGTCAGAGCCGGCGCGGCGAAGAGGGCGAACGAGATCAACGAGACGAGCGTCGCGATCGAGCGATTGTGATGCATGGCTCCTCCGAGAGGTATGCTTGCGGCAACCACTGCATCGTAATGACCGCGTCTGAAACGCGAGTGAAAGGGTCTGCGCTTAGATTTTCAGGTAAGGCCGCGGCGGTCGAGCTAAAGTGTAGTGTCTACGGACCTTCGCTACACGTAAAATTAGGGTAAAGCGAGAGCCTTCCTGAAAGGTGTTTGTGCTTAGCAACCGCCTTCAGGAGGGCTCTTCATGTATTGTACCACGAACTCG
>DASTCX010000008.1 GCA_035710745.1 Candidatus Eremiobacteraceae bacterium
TGCACTCAGTAAGTTGTAGCGGTCGAGCTTTAGCTCGACCGCCGCGGCCTGCGCATTGCGAGGCCGTCACCGGTCGAGATAAATCTCGACCGCTCTCCTACAATAGACGCGGTGATGTCGTCTCCGGCGGCAGTGTTTCGCCAAGCCGCGCGAGGATCGCCCGCACGGTTGCCGGCGAATGCCCCTGGTAGTGGTTGTTCGCGTAGCCGTAGATGTCGCGAACGCCGCGCCGCAGCGCGCGGATCAATCGCTCCCAACCATCGAGCGACGACGTCCGCTCCAGCTGGACGCGGTCGTACTTCGTGAGCGAACGATCGCCGAGCCACCGGATGTAGGCGAAATCGACCGGCGGCCGCGCCACCGCTTCTTCGACGATCCGCGCGGCGAGCTCCATGCTCGCATACATCCCCTCGGTGACCGCGAGTGCGAACGAGTTCTCACGCGCAAGCCCGAACAGTGTGTCGTCGTACCAGCGTTCGTCGCGTAGCTCGAGCGCGACGGGCATGTCGCGTGGCAGCTGCGCGCGCAGAAACCCGAAAAGCGCATCGCGATTATCGTCGGAGGGGTCGAAGTCGGGCGGACACTGTATGAGAATCGCACCGAGCTTCGGACCGAGCAGACGGACGCGATCGACGAACTCAAGAAACTGCGGCTCGGCGTCGCGGAATCGCCTGACATGCGTGACTTCGCTCGGCACCTTGAGCGAAAAGCGGAATCCCTCGGGGCTGCGCTTGCGCCAACCCTCGACCGTCCGCGCGTCGGGCGTCGCGTAGTACGACGAGTCGACCTCGACCGTGTCGAAGACGCGGCCGTACTCGGCGAGCATCGTCAGTCCGTCGGTGCCTGGCGGATAGAACGTGCCGACCCAATCCTTGTACAGCCAGCCCTGGCCGCCGAACCACAGCCGCGCCTGCGTGCCTGATCCCACGGGCGCGTGTCCGCTGCGCGGGATTTCTTTCCCTCGTTTAGCAACTGGGCGATCGTGAGCCGCTCCTCCGCGAACGTCGATCCCCGTCGCGTCGCCGCCATCCGCCGCGCGATCTTGCGTTGGTATCGCGCGCACGGCCGCGACCTCGCGTGGCGCCGGACGACCGATCCGTATGCGATCCTCGTGTCTGAAGTCATGCTGCAGCAGACTCAAGTCGATCGCGTCGAGCCTCGTTACCGAGCCTTCCTGCGTCGCTTCCCGACGTTTCGAACGCTCGCCGATGCGCCGCTCGGCGATGTTCTGCGCGAATGGTCGGGCCTCGGCTACAACGGGCGCGCGAAACGCCTCTGGGAGTGTGCCCGCGCGGTCGTCCGTGAGCATCGCGGCAGAATGCCGCGCGAGATAGATACTTTGAAGCGCATGCCGGGAATCGGCGCGTACACGGCCGGGGCTGTGGCGACCTTCGCGTTCGGTGCGCGCGCCGCGTGCGTCGACGTGAACGTCGGCCGCGTCCTCGCGCGATCGATCGACGGCGTCGATCGCGTCACCTCGGCCCGCGCTTGGGAGCTGGCGGAATCGGCGCTGCCCCGCGGACCATCGGCCTCGTGGACGCACGCACTTATGGATGTCGGCTCGACGTTCTGCCGCGCCGCACCGCGTTGCGCCGAATGTCCGGTCCGCACATCATGTCGCTTCGTCGCCGTCGGCGCGCAACGGTCGCCGCGCAGTACTACGACTCGCAAGGAGCGCTTCTCGAAGTCGAGGCGATATTTCCGCGGGCTCGTCGTCAAAGCGCTGACGCGAACGCCTAGCTTGAGCTGTTTGAAGCTCGGTGAGCAGGTGAAGGCGGGATTTAAAAAAAGCGACCTGCCGTGGCTCAACGAACTCCTCGAGGGACTGCACCGCGACGGCCTCGTCGCGATCGATCGCCGGCACAAGACGGTGCGTCTGCCCTGACGCTCGCCGAGCGTCGCAAAGCGATCATCGAGAGGCTCGCCGCGACGTATGCCGAGGCGAAGACCGCACTTCACTACGACAGCACGTATCAGCTGCTCGTCGCGGTGATATTGTCCGCGCAGTGCACCGACGCGCGCGTGAACATGGTCACGCCGGCACTATTCGAACGATACCCCGATGTGGGATCGATGGCGCACGCGAAGATCAAAGAACTCGAAAAGTTTATCAAGACCTGCGGGCTCTTCTCGACGAAGGCGAAGAACATCGTCGGCGCGTCGAAGATGATCGTCGACCGCTTCAACGGCGAAGTGCCGTCGACCATGGAGGAGCTGCTCGAGCTACCCGGCGTCGGCCGGAAGACCGCGAACGTCGTCCTTTCGGTCGCATTCGAACAAGATGCGATCGCCGTCGACACGCACGTCTTCCGCGTCGCCAACCGTCTCGGACTCGTTCGCGCCAAGACGCCCCACGATGTTGAAAAGCAGCTCATGCGCGTCGTGCCGAAAGATCAATGGTCGGATGCCCATCACTGGCTCATCCACCACGGACGCGAGATCTGTTTCGCACGCAATCCGAATTGCCGAGGCTGTCCGCTCGTCGACCTCTGCCCGAGCGCCAAGCGCTTTCTTGCGCGGCGATGAGGGATTGCGCGATCAGCGACGATCGATGATCTTGCGGATCTCCGCGAACACTGCGTCGACTTCTTCGCGCTCGTTGTAGAAATGCGGCGCGATCCGGATGCCTGAGCCCGGGCGATAGTCGACGATGAACTTGCGACGGATCAGCTCGTCGCACGCCTCTTTCGAGCCCGGGAATTCGACCGTGACGTGGCCGCCGCGGACGCTGCTGTCAAGCGGCGAGTTGATCTTCAGCCCTTCTTCTTGCGCGCGTTCGATCGCGAACGTCGTGAACTCGATGTGCCGTTTGCGGATATTCTCGACGCCGACGTCGTTGATGATCTCCGCGCCCGATAGGCCCGCGTAGACGGCGGGAACATTCGGCGTGCCGCCGGCGTAGCGCCAGATGTCGTCGCGCATGTCGAGCCCCGACATGTCGAAATCGAACGGCCGCTTGTGCGAGAACCACCCGACCATCCGCGGCACGAGTTTCGAAATCATGTCGGGTCGCACGTACAAAAAGCAATTACCCGGCCCGCCGCAGCCCCATTTCAAGAGGCCACCGACCGCCGCGTCGACGTTCAGCGCGCGCACGTCGACCGGCACCGACCCAACCGATTGGAAGATATCAAGAAAGACCATCGCGCCGACGCGATGCGCTTTCTCGACGATCGCCTTAGCGTCTTGGATGTACGCCGAGCGGAAGATGACGTGCGAGATCGGCACGACGAGCGTTTGCTCGTCGATCGCATCGCACATGGCTTGCGTGTCGACGTGGATGCCGTCGGCGCTTTTGACCAGATGGACGCGCGCTCCGCGCGATTCCTGAGCGAGCCAGTTATAGTGGATCGTCGGGAAGTTGAGATCGTCGTAGACGATCTTGTGGCGCTTGCCGGAGAAGTCGAGCGCGCTGATGAGGATCGACTCGGCGATCGAGACGTTTTGGATCATGAAGACTTCGTTCGGCCCGGCCCCGATGATCTTCGCGACGAGATCGCCGAGCTGACCGACGAGCGGCAGCCACTTCTCCCAAGCGACGACGCCTTGGGTCGCCCAATCGTCGGCGTACTCGTTCAATCGGTCGCGAGTCCGCGCGGGCATCGCGCCGAGCGAATTGCTGATGAGGTACGTCCGGTCGCGGAGGATCGGGAACTCGCCACGGCGTGCGAGCAGCGGGTCGACGGTCTTCATGTGGCTGTATTAACTCGTTAAGTTCGAGCGCCCTACCGCGGGTGGGAAGGTCGCGGCGATCGACCGTAAAGGTCGACCGCTCCATCTAAACTGCAGGGTCGCGGCGGTCGAGATGAATCTCGACCGCTTGTATGTTAGCGGAGCCGGAGTATTTCCGGCGTATGCCTCCCTCACGCTGAGGGCAGCACGGGAGGGGAGTTTCGTCGACCGCTTTGGCGTCGAGCCTGCGAGGGAGATCGA
>DASTCX010000009.1 GCA_035710745.1 Candidatus Eremiobacteraceae bacterium
GATCCAATGGGTCAAATACCAGGCCCGCGGCTTCCGAAACGAAGCACGCTTTGCCCAGGCCATCTACTTCCATTGCGGCGGCCTCGACCTATCGCCGAGCCACCAGAAAGCCTGAAGCGCCGATAAATCTCGACCGCTCCCTTTTCTTCCCGTAAGGCCGCGGCGGTCGAGATAAATCTCGGCCGCTCTCTTATTCTTTTTGCTAGATGGTCTCTCGGACGATGGCGATCTCGCCGTTCGCATCGGCTTGCGCCGTCAAGCTCTGACCGCGTGACGCGGTGCCCGCGAGCAGCGCCTTCGAGAGCGGCGCTCGCAGCCGCTTCTCGACGATTCGCCGAAGCTGGCGCGCGCCTTGGCGCGGATCGTCCGCTTCGCGCGCGAGCGCATCGATCGCCGAATCCGCCACGCGCAGCTCGATGCCTTGCGCGGCCGACGCGGCGACGAGCGGCGCTACCTCGCGCACCGCGATCGCACGCAGTTCGGTAAGGCCGAGTGGTGAGAAGATCACGGCATCGTCGAGGCGATTCACGATCTCCGGCGACAGCAGCACGCCGATCGATGACGGGTCGGCGTCGGCGGCGAGATTCATCGTGAGGATGACGAACGCGTTGCGGAAATCCGCGAGCCGGCCCGACGCGTCCGTCAAACGGCCGTCGTCGAGCATTTGGAGCAGCAGATCGAGAACCGCGGAGTCGGCGCGGTCGACATCATCGAAAAGGACGACAGAATACGGACGCCGTCTGACGGCCTCGGTCAGCTCGCCGGCGCGATCCGATCCGGCGTAGCCCGGCGGTGATCCGATGAGCCGCGCCACGGACGCGGCGCTACCGAACTCCGACATGTCGAAGCGCAAGAGCGCATCGTCGGAGCCGAAGAGCACCTCGGCGGTCGCTCGCGCGAGTTCGGTCTTCCCGACGCCCGACGGACCGGCGAACAAGAGCGACCCGGCGGGTCCGCGCTCGCGCCGCAAACCGGCGCGCGATTGACGCACGCATTCCGCGATCGCGCGCAGCGCCGGTTCTTGTCCGACAATGCGCCGCCGCAGCCGATCTTCCATATCCAGCAAGCCGGCCGCCTGATCGGCGCTCATCGTCTCCACGGGTACGCCTGTCCAACCGGAGACGATGCGGGCGATGTCGTCGGCGGTGACGTTCGTGCCGCCGCGCATCGCGACCATCGCGGCAGCTTCGTCGAGGAGGTCGAACGCCTTATCGGGCAGGCGGCGCTCAGGGATGAAGCGTGCGGAGAGCCGCACCGCCGCGACGAGCGCGCCGTCCTCGATCTGCACGCGATGATGGCGCTCGTAGCGCGGTCGCAAGCCTTCGAGCATCGAGCGGCAATCGGACTGCGTCGGCTCCTCGACGATGACGGGCTGGAAGCGGCGCTCGAGCGCTGCATCATGCTCGATGTGACGACGGTAGTCATCGAAGGTGGTGGCACCAATGCACCGGAGATCGCCGCGCGCAAGCGCCGGCTTGAGCATGTTGGCGGCGTCGACGGTCGAGCCTTCGGCGCTGCCGGCGCCGACGAGCGTATGCAGCTCGTCGATGAAGAGGATGACGTCGTCCGGGAAGCGCTTCAATTCTTCGAGCACGCGACCGAGACGCGCTTCGAACTCGCCGCGATACTTCGTGCCGGCGACGAGCACGGCGGGCGAGAGTGCGACGATGCGCCGGCCGAGCAGCGTTCGGGGGACGTCACCGCTCACGATACGCAGCGCGAGTCCTTCGACGATTGCGGTCTTGCCGACGCCGGCGTCGCCGATGAGCACGGGATTGTTCTTCGTCCTTCGCGCGAGGATGCGCACGACACGCTCGATCTCGGGCGCGCGACCGATCACGGGGTCGAGGCGCCCTTCAGCGGCGAGCTGCGTGAGGTCGCGCGAGACCGAGTTGAGTGTCGGCGTCCGATAAGCCGCGGCGACTGCGACAGGGCCGCCCGAAGAACGCGTTTGCGGCGCGTCAGGCTGCTCGGCGTTTCGGCGGGCGGCGAAGGCTGCCGCTAGAGCCGCCGCGCCAAAAGCGGCGAGTGCGGCGCCGCTCGCGATGACCGCCCGTGTCCGATCCGCGGCCGCCCTGCACGAATCGCAGAGCGGCTCAGCGACGGCGCGTCCCCCTCGAAGCGCGATACTCGTGCCCGTCGCCGGCTTCGCATTGCAGCGCGCGCATAACGTCTTCATCTCGTCGGGTCGTCCTCTCCGAACCAAAGCGTCAACAAACCGTGGATGATGCGTGCGGTCGCGCCCCAGATGCGATCTTCGCCGACATGATACGCATAGATCGTGCGCGACGTTCCGTCGGGACCGCGCAGCTCGTACGACTCGACGCCTTGCGACAACAGTGTCGCGAGCGGAACGGTGATCGGTCGAGCGACCTCGAGCGGATCGCAAACGACCTCGGGCTCGGAGCCGATGAAGCCTGCGACCGGCGTGATAATGTAATTGGAAACGAAAGTGTGGACGTCGTCGAGCAAACCGAGGACGCGGACGGAAGCCGGATCGATGCCGAGTTCCTCACGCGCTTCGCGCAGGGCCGCGTCGACGACGTCGCGATCGGCGGTCTCTATGGACCCGCCGGGCAGACAGATCTCGCCTTTGTGATCGATGACCTCGTGCGTGCGCTCGAAGCACGCGAGTTGCAGACCAGCGGGTGCTGATATGATCGGCACGAGAACGGCTGCGCGTCGTGCGCCGGCGTCGTGATACTCGACTCGCGAACGAGCGGCAAGACGCTGCTGGAGCGTCTCGATCGAAGTCGAGGCGTCTAGCAGCCGGTCAGTTGAGCGAGATCCGTACCGTAAAGGCCTTGCGCCGCTCATCATCGTCGCCGTCATCGCTTTCGTGGTCCGCCTTCGACGCGTTCGAAGCGCGCAGCCGCCGTGTCTCCTCGTCGAGCAACCTCAGCTCGAGATCGAGCCGCTCGGCCGCCGACGACGACTCGAGCAGGGATTGCTTCGCGACTACGTCCACCTGCATCGCGTCGGCGATGAGGAAGGAAGAGACGGCCGGATCGTCCGGCAGTTGCACCGCCTCGAGTTCGCGGCCCGAGAGCTGGAGCAGCGCTTGGAGGTAGTCGCGGAAACTCTCGAGCGCGGCGGCGCGCAGCCTGACCGCCGCACCGACGGGTCCTATCGGCTCTTCGAGATATGATACCCGCGCGGTCCAAAATGGTTTCGTCTTGACGAATCGATCGACGCGGAAGCGCTGTAGGCCGCGCGCGACGATATATAGCCGTCCCTCGGAGAGTTTGCGCACCTCGACGATGTGCGCGACCGTTCCGACGGTCGCCGGGTCGAGATCGTCGACGACTTCGTTGCCCGCTTGATCAAGGACGACGCCGAACGGCGCGTCGCGCTCGATGCACGAGCCGATCATCGTCTTGTATCGTTCCTCGAAGACGTGCAAACGGATGCTGCCGCCGGGTACGAGCACGGCGCTCAGGGGGAAAAGATCGAGTTCGGTGTGGGATTGCATCGTCGTTGCGGCCGCGTGTGATGCGCCGCGGATCAGCGCGGCGTCAGCGAGCCGCGAATTCCTCGCGCCATGCGCCTGCTATGCGCTCGAGGGTCTTTTCATCGGCGCGCTCGGGGTCGTCCTCGAAGTCGTCGAGTTCGGTGACAAGGCGAAGCAGTTCCGGCAACGCGACTTGCGCCGGGTCTTCGTCCGGATGAGCCTGTGCCAGCTCGAAGCCGATGTCCTCGATATCCTGCCACGTGAGGCCCATGAGCTACAACCTTCCCCCGCTTCCCGAGCGGACCCCCAATTTGGGCGTCCGCGCACTCGTGACCTTTAAGAGATGCCGACGATGTGGTATCCCGCGTCGACGTACAAGACGTGGCCGGTTATCGCAGTCGAGAGATCGCTTGCCAAGAACACCGCAGCGTTCGCGACATCGTCGGCGACCGCGTTGCGACGCAGCGGCGATTTCGCTGCGACATCGCCGAGGATACTCGTGAAGCCGCTGACGGCGCGCGCCGACGCGGTCTTGATCGGTCCTGCGGATATCGCGTTGACGCGGATGCTGTTCTCGCCGAGATCGACGGAGAGATATCGCACGGACGCTTCGAGCGCCGCTTTCGCGACGCCCATCACGTTGTAGTTCGAGACCGCGCGCACCGAACCGAGATAGGTCATCGTCATGACCGATGCGTTCGTCGCGAACACCGGCACGAGCACGCGGCAGAGCGCGACGAGCGAGTACGCGCTGACGTCGAGCGCGAGGGCGAACCCGTCGCGCGACGTCGCGTAGAACTTGCCGCCGAGCTCTTCCTTGCGCGCGAACGCGATGCTGTGGACGAGCGCGTCGAGTTTCACGCCCCGTTTCTCAATGAAGTCGCGCAGCGCCGCGAGGCTCTCGTCCTTCGAGACGTCGCACATCGTCGCGACCCCGCCGCACTCGGCGGCCATCTTCTCGACCTCGTCCTTCGTCCGCTCGCCTTCGTACGTCAGGATGAGATTCGCGCCGTGTGCGTGGAAGGCGCGAGTGATGGCGTACGCGATGCTCCAACGGTTTGCGATGCCGGAGACGAGTGCGGTCTTCCCCGACAGCAGCGCCATCAGCGCCCAGCCTCGTCGAGCCGCTTGTTGATCTCATCCCAGTTGACGACGTTCCACCACGCACCGAGATAATCGGCGCGGCGGTTCTGGTATTTCAAGTAGTACGCGTGCTCCCAGACGTCGTTGCCGAAGATCGGCGCGTTGCCCGACGAGATCGGATTGTCTTGGTTCGGCGTGCTCGCGATCTCGAGCTTTCCGGCGGACGTTTTCACGAGCCACACCCAACCGCTGCCGAACTGCTTGGTGCCGGCTTCGTTGAACGACTTCTTGAACGTCTCGAAGTCGCCGAAGGTCGACGCGATCGCTTCGCCGATCCGTCCGGTCGGTGCGCCGCCCTTGCCTGGGCCCATGATCGCCCAGAACATCGTATGGTTGACGTGGCCGCCGCCGTTGTTGCGGACCGCCGCTTTGATGTCGTCCGGCACTTTCGACAGGTCTTTGATGAGATCGAGCGCGCTCTTCGATCCGAGCTCGGGATGCTTTTCGATGGCCGCGTTGAGATTGGTGACGTACGCCTGATGATGCTTGTCGTGGTGGAGCGTCATCGTCTCCTTGTCGATGTGCGGCTCGAGCGCGTCGTACGCGTAAGGAAGTTTCGGAAGTTCATGCGCCATTACGGATGACCTCGCTTCATTTCGGGTATGTGATAGACGCCAGCAGTTTGCAAGGGCTAGATGTTACGGACAGCGAGGGGTCAAGTCCTAGCCCGGCGTACGTCGACCCGCATGCGGGTCACCGTCCGATTGTTCGCCGCGCACCGCGAGGCGGCTGGAACGAGCTCATACATCGCCGATCTCCCCGACGGCGCGACGGTGTCGGATGCGTATGCGCGCGTTTGCGGATCGTTCCCCAAGATCGTGCAAAGCGCTGCGTCGACGGCCTTCGCGCTTAACCGCGCGCACGTACGCGGCGACGCACCGCTGAGCGACGGTGACGAAGTCGCGATCCTTCCGCCGGTCGCAGGCGGATGAGCGCGCACTTCCTGTTGACGAGCGAGCCGCTCGACGAACAAGCCGTCGCATCGGTGCTCTATCGGGATGGCGCCGGCGCGATCGTGACGTTCGTCGGCCGCGTCCGCGCGAACTCGCGCGGCCGCGATGTGACGAAGCTCGAGTACGAAGCGTATCCGGAAATGGCTGAGGGAGTGTTCGTGCAGATCGCGGATGAGATCCGCTCGCGCGGCGGCGTCATCGACGTCGCGATCCACCATCGCGTCGGCACGCTCGAAGTCGGAGAGGTCAGCGTCGTCGTCGCGGTGAGCGCGGCGCATCGCTCGCCCGCCTTTGACGCTTGCCGCTATGCGATCGACCGCCTCAAGCAGATCGCACCTATATGGAAGAAAGAGCACTCACCCGACGGCGCCGTGTGGGTCGAAGACCGCCCATAGCGATGGAATCTTCGAGACATACAACCTGGATGGGGAGCGGTCGAGATTTATCTCGACCGCCGCGACCTATCCCTATGAAGGAGAGGGCGCGGATGCACGGGTTGAGAATCGCTATCCCTGCCATTGCGGCCGCTGCCGTGATGAGCCTAACGGCATGTCACGCGGCAGCAAACGAAAGCGCCGCAGATTCCACCGTTGCACCGGTCTCAACTAGCGGTGATATCGCGTCCCTCGTCAAGACCGAGACCTTCGACCCTCCGATCGCGTTGCGACCTGACGAGTTCATCGACTCGATTCGAATATTCTCCGGCTTCGATGGCGCTCCGTCACTTGTTATGAGGGTCCCCTGCATTCGCCTCGTGATCCACGTGAGGCCGTTGCCTGGGAGTCCGCCGACTGCGAACCTAGGCTGCTCGTGGGAAGCGCAAAAGATCTTTCGCGGCGACCGAGCGGGCTTGTGGCTGACCCAGAACGCTGAGATGATTGCTTTTCCGGGCGATGTACCAGATCCTGAGCCGAGTCTGGTACCCGCACCTCGTCTGAGCGCGGCTGTCACGACGAATCCCCAAGGGGCAGTAGCTGGGAATGCTGTGAAACTGGTAAGAGAGGAGACGTTCGACCCGCCGGTCTTCCTCGGCGACTATATGTGGCTCGACTCGATTCGCATGTTCAACGGCTTCGAAGGCGCACGATCGCTCGTGCTCGGCCTTCCATGCCTGCATCTCGACAGGCGAGCGAATCCTAGACGCGACAGAGATCTACTCCCTACCCTGACCAACGGGTGTGTCTGGCAGAAGATACCAACCGGCAAATGGGCTGGCCGTTATCTCACATATGGAGGTGAGGTCGTTCGGGCACTGCCGCACTGAACAAGATTCGTGTAAGACCGCGGCGGTCGAGATAAATCTCGACCGCTCCCCTTTCTCAATGCCCCGTAAAGATCGCGGCGGTCGAGATAAATCTCGACCGCTCCCATTTCTCCATGCCCCGTAAAGACCGCGGCGGTCGAGATAAATCTCGACCGCTCCCCTTTCTCCATGCCCCGTAAAGAGCGCGGCGGTCGAGCCAAAGCTCGACCGCTACAAGACTAACGTTAACGCCAGGCTTAGAAGTCGTCGTCGCCCTCTTCGGCCTGGAACTCTTCTTCCTCGTCGCCGAAGCCGTCCTCGTACTCTTCCTCTTCCTCATAATCTTCGACTTGGAGGATCGAGTCCGGGTTCTCGTTTTCGAGCCGGCTCTTGTCGGACGGCGCTTCTTCACGTTTCGGCTGCCGCGGAGCCGCCGCAGGGCGAGCCGCCGGAGCCGGGCGCGGTTCGGCCGGCGCAGAGGCCGTCGGCTTCTTGGCGGGCCGTTTCGGAGCTGCGCGCTTCGTCGCGGCCTTCTTCGCAGCCCGTTTCGGCTTGCGCGCGGAGACTCGTTTCTTCGTCGCTGCTCGCTTGGCCGCCGGCCGCTTCTTCGCGGACGACTTCGGCTTGCTCGCTGCCCGCTTGCGGGGCGTTTTCGTACGCTTCGCTGCGCGCTTTTTCGGCTTACCTCTCATCTCAAGCCTCCGATGTCATCATGCCCTTACGGTCGATAGCGATGCGCGCCGTTCGTCGGTCCTCGACGCACTCCTTCTGCTCCCTTAATCCACGAAAAGCGGCCATCAGAGCGCCTCGACGATCGTCAGAACCTGCGCCGCATGGCCGCGCGCTGAGACGTTCTCGAACACGTGGCGCACGATGCCCGTGTCGTCGATCACGAACGTCGTCCGGTTGGCGAACCCGAGCGGGCCGGCGATGCCGAGTCGCTTCAATATCTCGGCGTTCGGATCGGCGAGAAGGTGAACTTTTAAATCGTGCTTCGCCGCGAAACGGCGGTGCGATTCGACCGTATCCTTGGAGATTCCGACGAGCGCTGCGCCGGCCTTGTCGAAGTCAGCGGACCGCTGACTGAACTCTACGGCTTCGACCGTTCAGCCAGGCGTGTCGTCTTTCGGATACGACCAAAGCACGACATGTTTCTTACCGCGAAAGTCGGCAAGATCGAGCGGCCCTTCCGGCGTCTCGCCGGCGACCGCGATCATCGGTTCGCCGACCTTGACGTTCGTGCTCACGGTATGACCCTGCGGACTTGGAAGATCCGATCGCCGGTGTCGACCGTCGTCGGCTGGCCCGCCACCGGCGTCAGCGCCGCCTTGAGAACGCACGAGCCGACCTGGTCGTCGTGGATGTAGACCTGTCCCTCGTACAGGCGCGTCGAGCTTTGGCGGCAAGTCGTGCGGCGTACGAGCTCGCCGCCGGCCGCTGCAAGCCCGATCTCACACTCGCCGACGAACGGCTTGGCGAATGACAGGCTCACGTAGAGCACCTCGCCCGGATAGTAGACGTCTTTCCTCGGCGTGTAGTCGACGCGTTCGATCTGAACCGGCATGACGGGCGCGAGTTCGCGCAACCGGCGTTGCGTCCTTGTCTTTAGACCGGGGCCCGGTCGAGGCGCGGGCGAAGCAAGCGCCGATGGACGTGCGCTTTGCGGCTGCTCTCGAAGCGATCGTCGGCCGCCGTCATGCGCTGACGACGCCGCAAGAGATCCGCGCGTACGCCTACGACGGTGGCGTCGACCGGTCGCTTCCGCTCGCGGTCGTGCTTCCCGGATCCACTGAAGAAGTCGCCGCGGTCGTCCGCGCATGCCGCGAACGCGACACGCGCTTCGTGCCGCGCGGCGCGGGCACGGGCTTGTCGGGCGGCGCGATCGCCGCCGGCGACGCTATCGTCATTTCGACCGCGCGCCTGTGTCGCATCCTCGAGATCGATGCGCCGAACCGGATCGCGCTCGTCGAGCCGGGCGTCGTCAACGCGGACGTCTCGGCTGCGGCGCGGCCGCACGGTCTGCGATACGTGCCCGATCCTTCGAGCATGGCAGCATGCACGATCGGCGGCAACATCGCAGAGAATTCCGGCGGCCTACATTGCCTCGCATACGGCGTCACCTCAGCTCATGTCCTCGGGATCCGGGTCGTCACACCCGACGGCGACATCGAGTGGCTCGGCGGAAAGACGATCGACACGCCGGGCTATGATCTCGCCGGTGTTTTCATCGGGTCGGAAGGCACGCTCGGCATCGCGACGCAGGCCGTGCTCGCGTTATCGCCTATCCCGGAGTCGGTGCAGACGCTGCTCGGGGTCTTCGATTCGACCGATGCGGCGACCGCGGCGGTCTCGGCGATCATCGCCCGCGGCATCGTCCCCGGTGCGCTCGAGATGATGGATGCCCTCGCTACGGCGGCGGTCGAAGCGGATGTCGGCGCGGGGCTGCCGACCGACGCCGCGGCGTTGCTCCTCATCGACATCGAGGGCCTGAGCGACGGGCTCGAGCAGACGGTCGATACGGTCGCATCGATCTGTCGCGAGAACGGCGCGCGCGAGGTACGCGTCGCAAAGGATGGCGCTCAGCGCGACCTTCTATGGAAGGGCCGCAAGAGCGCTTTCGGCGCGATGGGCCGCATCAGCCCGGACTATTACGTCCAGGACGGCGTCATCCCGCGATCGCAGCTGCCCGCGATGTTGCGCGACGTCGCGGCGGCGAGCGCGAAATACGGCTTGAGGATCGCCAACGTCTTCCATGCCGGCGACGGCAACCTCCACCCGCTCATCCTTTTCGACAAACAAAAGGACGGCGAGTTCGATCGCGCGCTCGCGGCGGGAGCGGACATCTTGCAAGCGTGCGTCGCGCGCGGCGGCAGCATCTCGGGCGAGCATGGCATCGGGCTCGAGAAGCGCGATTGCATGCCGCTCCAGTTCACGCCCGAAGATCTCTCGTTCATGGATCGACTCAAGAGCGCGTTCAATCCCGACGATCGCTGCAATCCCGGCAAGATATTCCCGACTGGCCGCCGCTGCGGCGAGTCGGCGCGCACCGCGAAGTCGGGAGCGCTCGACGACCGAACTGCCGCTCTGGCCGGCGAACCGTTTTGAAGCGCACGAAAGTCCTCCGCTCGATCCCGTTCGACTTGAGCTTGCGCGACGCGCTAGGCGAGCGGCTCCGAGTATTGCCCGGCGATTGCGCCCGTTATCCGGTCTCGGGTGTGACGCCAAAATCCGTCGCGCTGCCCCGCGATGCGAAAGAGACCGCTCTTGCTCTCGAAGCGGCGACCGCAGAGGGTGCAATCGTCGTCGTCCGCGGAGCGGGTACGAAGTCGCATCGCCAGCCGCCGCCGCGCACAGTCGAGGTCGTCCTCGACACGTCCGCGCTCGACACCGTCGTCGAGCACGCCCCGGAAGATCTCACCGTCACGGTCGGCGGCGGCACGCCGCTCGTCAAGGTCGAAGCCTTGTTACGCGCGCGCGGACAGTTCTGGCCGTGCGACGCACCGTTCGCGGCGTCATCGACCGTCGGCGGCACGATCGCTTCCAACGCGCACGGGGCCCTGCGCCTGCGCTACGGCGCATTGCGCGAACAGATCCTCGGCGCGCTGATCGCGACGCCCGACGGCGCGCTCGTCCGCACCGGAGCTCGCGTGGTCAAGAGCGTCGCGGGTTACGATTCGCACAAGCTCATTTCGGGTTCGTTCGGCACCCTCGGCGTCATCGCCGAAGCGACGCTGAAAGTCGCTCCGCTTCCGGAGACGGAGAACGTCGTCGTCGCACGATTCCGCAGCGCGGTGAGCGCATCGGCGATCGCGCGCGCGGTCGCGACCTCGCCGCTCTTCCCCATGGCGATCGTTCTGGTCGACGACGCGTGCGCCCGCCGCGTCGGCGCGTTGCTCGCCCACGCGTCGACCGGCTCTTGGCTGCTGCTCATCCGCTGCGGCGGAAACAGGCGGTCGGTGGCGCGACAGGTCTCCGACCTCACGAAAGCGTGCGAAGCGACAGGCGCGGACTCCGTTGACATCCTCGATCACGTGGCGACGCCACGCGCGTGGAGCGACATACGCGAACTGTCGGGCGGAGCGCCGTTCGACGCTCAGCGCTTTGTCGTTCTGAAGACGACGTCGCTGCCCACCGACACGCCCGCCGCGATCGCCGACGCTCGAAACCGATGGCCGGCCGCCGAACTGAGCGCACAACCCGCATCGGGCATCGTGTACGCGCATATCCCGGTTTCGGATCTTGCTCCGCCGGCCGGCGCGAACGGTGAGGCGCCGCATGTGGAGCCGCTTCATCGAGCTTACACGCGCGCCGGTTGGAGCGCGATCGTCTTGTCGGGGCCGCCATCGTCGCTCCCGCCGTACGTCACGGCGCCGTCGGCACCGACGCGTTTGTTCAGAGCGGTCAAAGCCGCCCTCGATCCTGCTGGGACGCTCGATCCAGGCCGGCTGCCGGGCGGCGTATGACTGCACCGGCACAGCCGCACGGCATCGGCACGTGCACGCGCTGCGGACTTTGCCAACAAGCGTGCCCGACGTATCGCGACTGGCGACTCGAGGCGGACTCGCCGCGTGGACGCGTCGAGATCGTCGAGCGCATCGCGGGAGGGGAGCGGCCGGATGCAGCGATGGCCGAGCATCTCTACGCGTGTCTCGGCTGCCGCGCGTGCGAGACCGCGTGTCCGTCGGGTGTGCCCTTCGGCGATCTCCTCGAATTCGGCCGCGGTGAAGTCGAACGCGCCGGTACGATCGCGCCGGAGCGCGGCGGCTGGCGGACGTTCCGCTCGCTCATGTTCGAGCGCATCCTTCCATCGCGAGCGCTGTTCGGCGCGATGATGATGCCGGCGAAAGTCTTGCGCCACATGCCGACGCTCGCGCGTCTGCTGCGGTCGCTTCCGATGTCGGGCGGCGCGCGGCGCGCACTCGCGATGGCGTCGATCGATACCCCGGTCGGCAGTGGCCGGTTGTCTGCGCACGCGAAAGCGATCGGCGAACGACGCGCTCGCGTCGCGCTTTTCACCGGCTGCATCATGGAGTCGCTTTTCGGCGGCGTCAACGAAGCGCTCGTCCGCGTCCTGCGTTCGTGCGGTTGCGATGTCGTCGCGCCTTCCGGTCAGTGGTGTTGCGGCGCGCTCAACGTGCACGCCGGCGAGCGGCGGCGAGCGCTTGCCATGGCCCGTCGCAATATCGAAGCGTTCGAGCGCTCGGACGCCGAGGCGATCGTCGTCGATTCGGCGGGTTGCGGCGCGCACATGAAGTCGTACGGCCAGCCTCTCGAAGGCGAGCCCGCATTCGCCGATCGCGCCGCCGCGTTCGCCGCTAAGATCGTCGACGCGACCGAGTACCTCGATCGGATCGGCGTGATCATGGACCGCGCGCCCTCCGCGCGCCGCGTCACGTATCAAGACGCCTGCCATCTCGCGCACGGACAGAAGGTCCGTCAGGCGCCGCGGGCGCTGCTGCGGGCCATGCCGGGGATCGAATTCATCGAGCTGCCTGACGCAGACCGCTGTTGCGGCGCAGCCGGCGTATATTCGCTCACCCACCCGGCTATGTCGCAGCGCGTTCTCGACGAAAAGCTTGCGAAGATCGCGCAGACCGGTGCCGACACGGTCGCGGTGACGAACCCAGGCTGTCACCTTCAGCTCGCGCCCGCACTCGCACAGCGCGGCGTCCGCGTCCGTCATGTCGTCGAGCTTGTCGACGAGGCGATACGTCACTCGTCCCGAGGGACGGCCTTTTAGGCAGCCTCCTCGCCGCCACGACCAGCCGCCACTGCCGATAACTTCATTATACCTTCGCAACACTCGTCGCGCTGAGGGAATACCGGACGTTGCCTTCGCGAGTTCCGCATCTGCAGCCGGCCCCTCCGGCGCCATCGACGCCGCGCTCTAAGCCGCCGCCGCTCGCGTCGCTCATCCGCGTCGCTTCGACCGCGGGCCACGACGAATTTTTCAAGCACCTTCACGCAGCGCTGCGACGCGAGGTCGGACACTGCGATCTCAGCGTCTGTCAGCTCGACGGCGCCGGCGCCGGCTTCATCACCCGCTACTCACGCGCCGACGATGGCAGCGATTTCGATCCCATCATCACCGCGGTCGATGCGTTCGCTCTGCTCTCGTCGAGCGACGCGTGGCGACAAGGCACGAACGGGCGGTTCGTCGTGCCGTTGCGGTCGGAAGGACGCGGGATCGGCTACGTCGCGCTGAAGACTTTACGGCCGCTCGACGACGCCGAGATCGAGTGGGTTTCGGGAGCCGCCGGCGTCGCTGCGCTCGTCGTCGGTGCGGCGACTTCGGCCGACGAAGCGTTGGCGCGCACCGAAGACATCCGGCTGCTGCTGAAGACCGCGCGCGCGCTCGCGAGCGAGCGCGATCTCGAAGATCTCTTCGAGCGCTTCCACGAGCTCATCAAGCCGATCATGGACGCGACGTCGTTCTTCGTCGCGCTCGGCTCGTGGGAGACCGGGCAGATGACGATCCCGTTCGGTATGGACGGCGACGATCGCATGCCCGTAGGCGGCAGCCTACCCATCGAAGCATCGCTCACCGGTCACGTGTTCCGCGAAGGCCGGCCGCTCATCGTCAAGACGCTGGCCGATTTCGATGCGTATCCGAGCGTCATCCGAGGTGAGGGCGCAGAGACGCAGAGCGCGCTCGTCGTGCCGATGCGCGTCGAGAACCGTACGATCGGCGTCATCTCCGTCCAGTCGCTCCGGCCGAATGCGTATACCGAACGCGAACGCGATCTGCTCGCGGCGATCGCGGAGCAAGCGGCGATCGCGGTCGAGAACTCGCAGCATCTGAGCAGCAGCGCACAGCTCGCACGCGAGCTGACGCTGCTCGCGGAAGTCTCGCGGGCGCTCTCGACCGAGCTGTCGCTGCGCGAGCTGTGCAAGACCGTCTGCCGCGAGGCGCGCCGCGTCATGGACGCGCCGGTGTTCATGGTCGCGCTGCGGGTCGACGGCACCGATACGATGCGCATCGAGTACTGCGTCCAAGACGACACGGAGTTCGAGTTCGCCGACTACTCGCTCGAGAATTCGATCGCGAAGCGCGTCATCGAGCAGAACGAGCCGATCGTCCTCCAGACGCGATCGGATCTCGATCGGACGCCGCACCGCTACTTGCACCAGGACGACAAGTCGCTAAGGTCCGTCGCGATGGCGCCCTTGCGTCTGGGCGACAGATGCATCGGCGTCATGACGGCGCAGTCGTATATGGACGGCGCCTACGACGACTCGAGCATCCGGCTGTTGACTGCGATCGGCGAGCAGATGGCGCTTGCCGTACAGAACGCGCAGCTCTTCCGCGAAGCCCGCAACCGTGCTGATCGCGACCCGCTGACCAACGTCTACCATCACCGCTATCTCAAGACGCGGCTCGAAGAGGAGCTGAACCGGGCTCGCGGTTCGACGGAGTCGATCGCGGTCATCATGCTCGACCTCGACAACTTCAAGCTCGTCAACGACACCTACGGCCACCTCGTCGGCGACGAGGCGCTTCGCGTCGTCACGGCCGTGCTGCACAAGGCGTGCCGCGCGACCGATATCATCGGCCGCTACGGCGGCGACGAATTCATGATCGTCCTGCCAGACACGGCCCCGGATCAAGCGATCAACGTGGCCGAGCGCATCGAAGCCGAGCTCGCCGCACAGCAGCTGCGGCCTGGCGAAGGCGAAGCGATCCCGCTTCATTGCTCGATCGGCCTCGCGACGCATCCGCGCGACGGCACGACCGCGGCCGAGCTCGTCGCCAAGGCGGACGCGGCGCTCTATCAAAGCAAACGCCAGGGGCTTCCGATGTCGCGCTTACAGCGCGTCGGCAACACGCAGCTGCGCCTCGAAGGCGATTTCTCGGCGGTGGCGGAGCTGCTCGCGGCGCTGCTCGCACGCGATCCTGCGACGCGCAGCCATCTCGAGCACGTCAATCGGCTCGCGTCAGGGTTTGCGACGGCGCTGGGACTCAGTTCGGCCGAGCGCGATACGCTGCTGCTCGCAAGCGTGCTTCACGATATCGGCAAGATCGCGATCCCGGATTCGGTGCTTCGCAAGCCCGGCAAACTGACGCCCGAAGAGCGTGCCCTCGTGCGCCGTCATCCGGTGCTCGGCGCGACGCTCATCGAGCATATCCCCGGCTTCGCCGACGCGGCGGTCGCTGTGCGGCATCACCACGAACGGTTCGATGGTCAGGGTTACCCGTATGGCCTCGCCGGTTCGGCGATCCCGTTGTCGGCGCGTATCGTCACTTTGCTCGACGCATTTTCCGCGATGACGATCGATCGGCCGTATCACAAGGGACGAAGCGTCGAAGACGCCGTCGCCGAGCTGCGTCGTTGCGCCGGGACTCAGTTCTGTCCGTCGATGGTGGAAGCGTTCGCCGCGATGATGCGAGGGTGACGAGAGCTCGTTAGTCGAGCATTTCCCGGCACGAGATGCCCATGCGCGTGAGCGAGACCTGGAAGAAGCGCCGCGTCAGTTCGAGCGACGCGCCGTGCAGCGAGCCGTAGGCGTTGCTGCGCGTGTCGGCCGGGATGTCGCCGTCGAAGATGTCTTCGAAGAAATCCCGTACTGCTTGTACCGATAGCGTGGCCGGGCGGTGTCTGTCCGCCAACTCGATCCCTTCGCGCGGCATCGTGCGCGCGACCGGGGGGATCGCGAAGCCGTCGAACATCATCGCGTATTCAAGACGCGCCAGGTTGAAGCGCTCGACCGCGTCGTTGTAGGAAAGGACCAGCTCGTTCAGTTCGTCGTTCATTTTCCGTTCTTGCCACCGTTAGATGATAACGTTATCGGCGGCTGTTCTGTCTTGCCCCAACGGGCGCTGCTGACGTCCCGTCGTTTCGTGACCCTGCGCACCCGGGGAGCGGTCGAGATTTATCTCGACCGCCTCGGCCTGACCATGGTCACTGGGGATTAAGGCTTACGTCCTGTCGTGTACCTCCGGGATCGGGCGCGATCACGAGGTTTCCGTCGACCTCTGAAAAGCCGGACGCTCGAACAGTATACGTCGCCGGGCCGAGCGGCAAGGCGGCGATCGAATAATATCCGTCGCCGTTCGAAAGACCGGCGTGTTGCGTAGCGTCCGACGCCGTCACCAGGATCTGCGCGTTCGCGACGGGCCCGCTTGGACTTGTGACAACGCCTTGCAGCGTCCCCGTCGGCGCCGTCGGATTCGGGTGCGCCTGGAGAATGTTGCATCCGGCTAGCGCCGCCGCGGTCATCGCTGCGACCGCGACGAGGGTCAAGCGCCGCATGTCATTCGCGTTCGCGGCCGATGCGCCGGGCCCTCGCGTCCGAACGTCCTCTTCGCATGTGGGGCAGCCTCACCATGACCTCCGGACATGGGACTTTCACGGCGGGTCAGGGTCGCAAGTCCGCCTAACGACCGGGCATGGATGTTCATTTCGCGATCACCGCGATCGCGACTGCGTTCACGATCATCGACCCTATCGGCATGGTGCCATATTCCCTAACGGTGACCGCCGGCGCGCCGCCGGACGTGCGACGTAGGACTATCGACCGTGCGGTCATCGTCGCCGCTTGCGTCATCCTCTTCATGGGTCTCATCGGCCGCGGGGTGCTGACGTATCTCGGCATCACGCTGCCCGCGTTCTCGATCGCGGGCGGCATCCTGCTGCTGCTCATCTCGATCGACTATCTCTTCGCTCGCCCGTCGGGCACGCGCAAGACCGACGAAGAGGAACAGGAGGCGATCCTCAACGAGAACGTCGCGGTTTTCCCCCTCGCGATCCCCATGATCGCCGGGCCGGGGACGATCACGACCGTATTGCTGCTGCTCAATCTCGCGCACGGCGATCCGGTCAAAGTCGTCACCGTTTTCGTCTCCTACGCCCTCGCGCTTTTCACTACGTGGCTCACGATGCGCGGAGCCGACAAGATCTCACGCTTCTTCGGCAAGACCGGCATCCACGTCGTCACGCGGTTGCTCGGCATCATATTGTCGGCGCTTGCTGTGCAGTTCATCCTCAACGGTCTGAGCCAATCCCCGCTCTTCCACGCCGCTTTTTAACACTCGATCGACCGCTCTTCGCAAAGGGCCAAGGGAGCGGTCGAGATTTATCTCGACCGCCGCGGCCTCAACTGCGAGCGTGTCTCCGGTCGAGCTAAAGCTCGACCGCTACAATATCTAAGGCTAGCGGGTCCAGAAGCCGGTCGGGTCGATGGAGCGGATGACGCGCAGCTCTTTTTCTGACGGCTCCGACGTCGTCGAGCAATCCGGCGCGAATCGGACAGGCCAGCCCGTGTTCGCGCGGATGTCGTCGGCGCTGACGCCGGGATGGATCGACGCGACGTACGCCAGACCGTCGTCGCCGAAGCGCAGTACGGCCATCGTCGTGATGATCGCGCTCGGGCCGCCGCGCGGAAGACCCTGACGCTCGCGCCAACCGGCCCCGTCACCATTTCCGGGTGAGGTCACATACGCGACCCGCTCGACCAGTCGGCGCGAATTGTGGTCGACGATGACGACGAAGCGCTTCGCGAGTGACGCGATGTCCGCTGCGCCCCCGCTGCCCGGCAACTTGACGAATTCCTTGCCGTCGCGGCCGGCATACGACGTGTTGATGTTGCCGAAACGGTCGACTTCCGCGCCGCCGATGTAGCCGAGATCGACCTCGCCTTTTTGGAGCAAGCCCATCACAGTCGACATGCTGCAGCACATCGACGCGCCCTCGATGTTCGGCGGATCGCCCATCGTGTAGAGAAGCGACTCGGACGGGCGGTCGCGGATGACGCCGTTCTCGAAAAAGCCGACAGCGTTCGGCGCGTGCATCCGCTTGGCGAGCGCGAACGCGATCAGCGGCAGACGCATGCCCACGAAAACGACGTCGCCGTCACCGATCTCTCGCGAGCCCGCGACGACCATGAGCTCGGCCGGCGAATAGCTCTGGTTAGTCATGTCGCGCTGTAATTAACCGGCGCGGCGGGGCAGTTGCCGCGAACGGCGAGCGATCGCCAACGATCTGCGCCGAGCGATTCGAGGAAGCGATCGCGGCCTTCGACGTCGTGCACCCATCGATCGAGCCACGCATCGGTGCCAGCGGCGGTTTTCGTCGCAGTGTGATACTCGCCGTAGTACGCATGATCGCGGCCATAATAGCCTTGGACCGACGACGGATGCGCGCCGCCGGGCTCGTGCACGACCGCGGTGACGCGATGCGGAGGGACGAGCACGCGATTCGGATCGCTCGTGATGACCGACCGGTCGACGATCTCCTCGGCGACGACGATGACGCGCTTGCCGGCTAGCGCGGCCTCGGCGCTGACGCCCAGGTTGCCCCACGCATGACAGCCGCCGTCTGCCGATGCGCGCTGGACATTGAGGATCGTCACGTCCGGCACGATGGCGGGCACGAAGAGCAGCTGCTCGTCCCCGAACGGCGACGCGCCGCGCTTGAACGGGCCGCCTTCTTTTGCGATATCGCTTCCGAGCAAGGTGCGGGTCGGAAGGTAGGGTACGCCGAGCGCGCCCGCGTTCAAACCGAGAGATATCGAGAAGTTCGAATGGTCGACGATCTCGATCGGGTTCGGCACGCCGCTTTCGGCTGCGCGCCGATAGTTGTAGCCGAGACCCGCGCTGACGTTGCCGATCCACGCGGCGATGACGCGAGCGACGCAGCCGGCGCCGATGAGTTGGTCGAAAAGGATGTCGGAGATCGGGCCGATGAGCGTCAGGTCGCGTCGTCGTTGACGGATGATCTCATGCCCTGCCGCAAACGGGATGAGCGCCTCGAGCGCGAGACCCATCGCGACGGAATCGCCGTCGCCGACGTAGCGCGAGATGGCCTCGCGCATCGTCAATATCTTGCTCGAGGCCATTCAGTGAGGCCGCGGCGGTGGAGATAAATCTCGACCGCTCCCTATTAGCTTGTAAGACCGCGGCGGTCGACCGTTAAGGTCGACCGCTCCATCCTCTAAGTCCATTTTTCGTTTTCGATCGATCGCCCAATCACTCGCCGGTGAACTTGGCCATCTTCTTGTCGACGTACGAATTGAGGCCTTCCTTCGCATCCTTGCTCTGGAAGAGGAGCTGTTGCAATTCGCGTTCGATCGCCAGCGCCTCGGAGAACGGCACCTCGGCGCCCGACTGCACGGCGCGCTTGATGTTGCCGACCGCCTTCGCCGCTTTGTTCGGCGTCGTGAACTGTTTCGCGTACGTCATGACGTCGCTCATGAAGCTAGCGCCGTCACCGTCGTAGATCTCGGTGACCATGCCGTACTCTTGCGCTTCCTCGAACGAGAAGGTGCGGCCGGTAACCATGAGCTCGATCGCCTTCGCCTTGCCGACGAGCCGTGCCAGTCGCTGCGTGCCGCCGGTGCCCGGCAGAACTCCCAACGCGACTTCGGGTAGTCCGATCTTGCCTGCGTTGCGCCGCGCAAGGCGGATGTCGCAGGCCATCGCGATCTCGAGGCCGCCGCCGACCGTATGGCCGTTGAGCGCGGCGATGACGAGCTTCGGCGTCTGCTCGAGGCGCGTCAGCGTCTCATTGGCGTGCAGGCAGAAGTAATACTTGAACGTCGGATCGACTTGCTGGAGCATGCCGATGTTCGCGCCGGCGCAGAAGAACTTCTCGCCGGCTCCGGTGAGGACGATGACCTGCGCCTCTTTGTCGAAGCGCGCCTTCAGGATCGCGTCGTCGAGCTGGCGCATCATCTCGTGCGTGTACGTATTCGCCGGCGGATCGTCGAGCGTGATGATGGCGATGCCGCCTTGCTTCTCGTACTTGACGAGCGTCTTTTCCGCGATGGTGGTAGCCACGGTGATCTCCTTTTGCCGAGCTTCGCCCGGCCGGTCGAGCTAAAGCTCGACCGCTACATATCAAGCCGCTTTGGGGGCGACCCAGTCGTTGCGCTTCATTATCTCGGCGAGCGCCGCCTCGTCATCGGGGCCGGGCAGCACGGCAGCGATGTGTTTCTCGTATTCGTCGCTATCGAGGATGCGGCCGTCGACCGCGTGCCGCTTGCCGGCGAACTCGCCGATCTTGCGGTTGAAGCGGATGTCGGGCATGTAGAGCTTCTCTTCGCCGGGTATGATCGTGTTGATCTGATCGAGGATCTTGCGGCATTCCTCGTAGTATCCGCGGCGCGCGTAGTCGTTGAGCAGCTCGACGTTGGCCGGGCTTTTCTCTTTATCTTCCTCGGGCCGGCCTTTGATGCCCCAAAGGTATGCCCACACGGCGCTCGACGAGTGATCGTTGCCGAAGAGATCGAGCGATCCCGACAGCCACTTGTTGTGGAACTTCTGCTGGATGTCTATCGGAATGACGCCGGCCTTCGCGACGCGCTTGAGACCCGTCACGCCCGTACCGAGATGGAACGACTCTTCGCGAAGCATCGGACCCATGCTGCGGGAGAGCGGTGAAAAACCGCTGTGCGAGAGCATCTGCAGCTGGTACTTGCCGTCGCGGTCCATGTAGTTCTGATAGGCGAACAGGTCGAGCCAGTGCTTGACCGGCGTGTTGAACGCGTTGAGCAGACGCGTGCCTTGATCGGCGCGGCGCTGGAGCATCTTCTCCGCTTCGATGCGCCCGTCGTTGCCGAAATGGTTGATGAGCAGATGGCACATCTGATAGCCGTGGCGCGTCTCTTCGATGAAGACGCGGCAGATCGAGTAGAGGTCGTATTCCGACGGTGCCTCGCGCAGCAGCAGCTTCTGCTGCTCGTTCGAAGCGAATTCGGTGTCGCCTTGATAGATTATCATGTTGAGGACCGCGTCGCGCATGCGCTGGTCGGGGATCTCGAGCACCTTTTCCCACTTGCGGCCACCGGCGAACTCACCGAACTCGATCTCGTCGCTCTTGAGCTCGCCGTACTTCGCCTCGAGCTGGTAACCGCCGAGGACGCGCTCGAAGACCTCGGGGTCGACATCGATCTCTTTCTGCCACTGCCGGCAGACCTCGACCCAGTCTTCGAAAGTCCGAATCCGCGCCATCGCTAGGAGCCTCCGCTAGTTTGTGTTAATATTCTCACGACCGTCTCGATTTCGACACACGGTATTCTACCAGGTTCGCCGACATGACGCAACGTCCCGCCCGCATAGCAAAACGCCCGCCGAGCATGACCGCGCTGCGTCCGCGTTCGATGCTCTTCACGCTTTTCGGCGACTACGCGCATCCGCGCAGGCGCGACGTGCCGCTCGCCGGGCTCGTCCACGCCGGCGGGGCGCTCGGGCTTTCGGAAGCCGCGGTTCGCTCGGCGGTCGCACGCCTCGCTCGGGAGGGGTGGATCGCCTCTCGGCGCGATGGCGGGCGCTCGCGCTACGGCCTATCCGCTTCCGGCCGAAGTCTCATCGAGGAAGGGACCGAGCGCATCTACGAGCGTCGAAGCCGTGCGTGGGATGGGGCGTGGTGCATGCTCACGTACACGATTCCCGAGTCGAAGCGCGCCGAGCGCGACCGCATCCGCAGGCAGCTCGCATGGCTCGGCTTCGGCGCGATGGGCGGCGGCACGTACGTGAGCGCGCGCGACGTCGCGCCGGAGACGATCGCGCTGCTACGGAAGCGCGGCGTCCACTCATACGCACGCGTGTTCTCGGCCAAGCTCGTCGGCCCGGGAGAGCAGGCCGATCTCGTCGGCCAATGCTGGGATCTCAAGGACGTCGCCGCGCGCTACGACGCGTTCGTGCAGCACTACGAGCCGCTCTACAAGCGCGATGCAAAGCTTGCGCGAAAAGGCGACCTCGAGGACTCTCAAGCTTTCGTCACGCGCTTCGCGCTGACGCACGACTTCCGCCGCTTCCCCTTCATCGATCCCGACCTTCCGCCGCGGCTGCTGCCCGCGAGATGGCCCGGCACGCGCGCCCGAGCGATCTTCGGAGCCCACAATCGCTTGCTCCGAGCCGGCGCCTTCCGTTTCTTCGATGCGATCGCGCGGCCCGACTTTGTCTGACGTCGAACGGCTCGCGCCGGATGTGTGGCGCATCGATCTGCCGCTGCCTTTCCGGCTGCGGAGCATCAATGTCTATCTCGTGCAAGGCAAAGACGGTTGGGCGCTCGTCGACACAGGCATCGACACGCCGGATTCACGCACCGCGTTCTCCGCAGCGCTCGAAACGATCGGCGTCGATCCGGCCGCGATCCGCGACGTCTACGTGACGCACATGCACCCCGACCACATCGGACTGTCCGGGATGCACGGCAAGAATGGTGCGACGATCCATCTCATGCGCGACGAAGAGCCGCGCGCGCGCTATATCTGGAGTGCGCAGCCGCTCGATCGCTGGATCGGCTACTTTTGCTCTCACGGCCTTGACGAGGCGAGCGCGTCGAGCGTCACCGAAGCGGCTGCGAAGCTGCGCAAAGCGGTAAGCCTGCCCGATCGCTTCGCGACGCTCGACGACCGCGATTTCGTGCGCCTCGGAGACCGCGCCGTCCGCGTCGTCTGGACGCCCGGCCACAGCGACTTCCACTACGTCCTCGTCGACGACGACGCTCGGGTGATCTTCGCCGGCGATCATCTGCTGCCGACGATCACGCCGAACATCGGGCTTTACCCGGAGTGCCGGCCGAACCCGCTCGACGACTATCTCAAGAGCTTCGCGCGCTTCGAGCGTCTCGGGGACTACACGGTGTACCCGGCGCACGGCATGCCTTACTCGGCGCTGCCCGACCGGATCCACCAGCTCGTCCTCCATCACCGGGAGCGATTGCAAGGCGTCTGGGATTGCGTCGTCGCGAAGCCGGATGGTGCGTGCTCGGCCGACGTCGTCGCTCACTTCTGGGGCGATCGGTTGAACTCACACGAGACGCGCTTCGCCCTAGTCGAAGTAGCGGCGCATCTGGAATATCTGCGCCTCGCCGGCGATATATCGTCCTCGATCGACGATGGCGTCATCCGCTATCACGAGGAATCAGCAAACCCGTCACTGCCGGTCTAACGCGGTAATCTTGTAGCGGTCGAGCTTTAGCTCGACCGGAGACGAGCTCGCAGTGGAGCGGCCGCGGCGGTCGAGCTAAAGCTC
>DASTCX010000010.1 GCA_035710745.1 Candidatus Eremiobacteraceae bacterium
CGATCAAGGGCTTGGTCCCCGTCCCCGACGCCGCGAGCACTTTCGTGATCGCCGCCGTCAACGTCGTCTTGCCGTGGTCGACGTGACCGATCGTCCCGATGTTCACGTGCGGTTTCGTCCGCTCGAATTTCGCCTTTGCCATTCCCTATCTCCGTCGTTACCGACTTATTGCCGGTCGAGATAAATCTCGACCGCTCCCTTGAGAGGAGCCGTCATCTACGATGACGGTCCTTTGCCTGTGTTTTTTGCGATGATCTCTTCCTGGATGTTCTTCGGCACTTGTTCGTAGCGAGCGAACTCCATCGTGTAGCTCGCGCGCCCTTGCGTCCGGCTCCTCAAGTCTGTCGCATATCCGAACATCTCGGACAGCGGCACGTCCGCCTTGATCTTCATGATGTTGCCGGGCTCGAGGTCTTGCGCATGGACCTGACCACGCCGGGCAGACAGATCGCCGATGACGTCGCCCATGAACGACTGCGGAGTCTCGACCTCCACCGCCATGATGGGTTCCTTGATGATCGGGCCCGCGGCCCGGTTCGCTTCCTTGAACGCCATCGAGCCGGCGATCTTGAACGCCATTTCGTTCGAATCGACTTCGTGATACGAACCGTCGAAGACGACGGCCTTGAAGTCGAGCACCGGATAACCGGCGAGGACTCCCGCGAGCGCCGCTTCGCGCACGCCGGCTTCGACAGCCGAGACGTACTCGCGCGGGATCGCGCCGCCGACGACCTTGTTCTCGAACACGACGCCTGACCCGGCGACGAGCGGTTCGAGGCGGATCCAGCAATCGCCGTACTGACCGCGTCCACCGCTTTGCCGGACGAAGCGGCCCTGCTTCTCGACCTGCTTCGTGATCGCTTCCTTGTACGCGACCTGCGGCTTGCCGACGTTCGCGGCGACCTTGAACTCGCGCAGCATCCGGTCGACGATGATCTCGAGATGGAGCTCGCCCATGCCCGAGATGATCGTCTGCCCGGTCTCTTCATCCGTGAACATGCGGAACGTCGGATCTTCTTCGGCGAGCTTTTGAAGCGACTGGCCGAGCTTCTCTTGATCCGCCTTCGTCTTCGGCTCGATCGCCTGGCTGATGACGGGCTCGGGGAACGTGATGTTCTCGAGCACGATCGGATGCTTCTCGTCGCATAACGTGTCGCCGGTCGTCGTGTTCTTCAGCCCGACCGCCGCCGCGATGTCGCCCGCTTCGACGCTCTCGACGTCTTCGCGATGGTTCGCGTGCATGCGCAGTATGCGGCCGATGCGTTCGCGATGGCCCTTGGTCGAATTGTAGACGTACGAGCCTGCCTTCAGCGCGCCCGAGTACGTCCGGAAGAACGTCAGCTTGCCGACGTACGGATCGGTCATGATCTTGAACGCGAGCGCCGAGAAGTGCTCGGTGTCGGACGGCTTGCGCGACAGCTCGCGATCGGGGTGGTCGGGATCGATCCCGACGACGTCGGGGAGGTCGACCGGCGAGGGCAGATAGTCGACGATCGCGTCGAGCAGCGGCTGGATGCCTTTGTTCTTGAACGCCGAGCCGCACAGTACGGGAAGCACGGTTCCCTTGACGGTCGCGATGCGCAACGCCGAGCGCAACTCGTCGGGGCTGATGTGCTTGCCTTCGATGAACTTCTCCGTGAGGTGCTCGTCGGTCTCGGCGACGGCTTCGACGAGCTCGCCGCGGTAGCGGTGCACGTCCTCGAGCATATCGTCGGGGATCTTCGTATCTTCCATCGTCTTGCCGAGGTCGTCGGTATAGACGATCGCGGTCTCGTCGATGAGATCGACGACGCCCTTGAACTTGTCTTCCTGGCCGATCGGAAGCTGGATCGGCATCGCGCGCGCGCCGAGGCGTTCGCGGATCTTCGTCACGGCGTTGTAGAAGTCGGCGCCGGTGCGGTCCATCTTGTTGATGAAGATGATGCGCGGAACCTTATACTTGTTCGCCTGGCGCCAGACGGTCTCGCTCTGCGGCTGCACCGCGGCGACCGAATCGAAGAGCGCGACGAGGCCGTCGAGGACGCGCATCGAGCGCTCGACTTCGACCGTGAAGTCCACGTGGCCGGGCGTATCAATGATATTGATGCGCGTGTCGCGCCAAACGCACGTCGTCGCGGCGGACGTGATCGTGATGCCGCGCTCCTGCTCTTGCTCCATCCAGTCCATCGTGGCGGCGCCTTCGTGGACCTCGCCGAGCTTGTGCGTGCGCCCGGTGTAGAACAAGATGCGCTCGGTGCACGTCGTCTTGCCCGCGTCGATATGCGCCGCGATCCCGATGTTGCGGGTATTCGCAAGCGTGAACTCTCGCGTGTGAGCCGTCTTTCTGTCGCGCTCTGGGGCGGCGACCGCTTGACCTGATTTCACCATCTATAATGCGCGAATGCCTTGTTGGCCTCGGCCATCCTGTGTGTATCCTCGCGCTTCTTCACCGAAGCGCCTTGGTTATTCGCCGCGTCGAGCAGCTCGCTCGCGAGCCGTTCCTGCATCGTCCGGCCAGGACGCGAACGGGCGAAGCTGATGAGCCAGCGCATGCCCATCGCTTGGCGGCGATCCGGGCGCACTTCCATCGGCACCTGGTACGTCGCGCCGCCGACCCTGCGGGGGCGGACTTCGACGAGCGGCATCGCGTTGTTGAGCGCCTGCGTGAAGACTTCCATCGGATCTTTGCCCGTCTTCGACTTGAGGATGTCGAACGCGCCGTACGTGATCTGCTCCGCGGTGCTCTTCTTGCCGCGCAGCATGAGCTTGTTGACGAAGCGCGCTATCGTCCGCGAATTGAAGCGCGGATCGGGCAGCACTTGGCGCTTGGGCGCGGGTCCTTTTCTCGGCATTGCTTCCTTACGTCTTTGGACGCTTCGCGCCGTACTTCGAGCGCGATTGTTTTCTGTTCTGGACTCCCTGCGTGTCGAGCGTGCCGCGCACGATGTGGTAGCGGATGCCCGGCAGGTCCTTCACGCGGCCGCCTCTGATGAGGACGACCGAGTGCTCTTGGAGGTTATGGCCGATCCCAGGGATGTAGGCCGTCACCTCGATGCCGTTCGTGAGCCGGACGCGCGCGACTTTGCGAAGCGCCGAGTTCGGCTTTTTCGGCGTGATCGTCTTCACTTGCGTGCAGACGCCGCGCCGTTGCGGGTTGCCCTTCTTGATCGTCTGCGATCGCTGCGGAAGATCCGGGTGACCGGGTTTCGCGCCGGTCAGCGAGACCAAGAACGCCGGTGACTTCGACTTTTTCTTGACTTTCTCGCGCCCTTTGCGCACCAACTGACTGATCGTCGGCAACCTGAGGACCCCTCTTCCGATCGTTGCGGATCGCGTCGTAAAAGAAAGGAGACAGTAGCTTGTCGGCCGCTGCCTCTCCCTCGGGGATTCCCGCCTCACGAACGTTGTTGGGGTGGGTCGTTTACCTCCCGAGATCGAGGTCGACGTCCGCGCCCGGAGGCGCGTGAACTCGGCCTAAAAATACGGGTACCGGATACCGACACCCGCGGAACCTTCGTATTCTACCAAACGGTACGAAGTGCCGTCAAGCACAGTTTGTAGCGGTGTCGCTGCGGCCGTGTATTCGCTCTATAAAGAAGAAGAAACGCGTCGAGCTCGCCGGCTCCGTTCCGCCCGACGGAACCACGCCTATGCGCAGACGAGCCCTACCACCTGATCGAGCGAGGTGATAGAGAAATCCGGCGCAGTCACGCCGTCGGGATACGCCTGAGCCTCGAGGTCGGCCCAGACCGTCAACATACCCGCGTTTTTTGCCCCGACGACGTCGGTCAGGGGCGAATCGCCGACGTATATCGATCGCTGCGGCGAAACGTCCAGACCTTGCGTCGCGATCTCGAATGCGCGCGTGTCGGGCTTCCAAGCGCCGATCGATTCCGATACGTACACCGAGCCCTCGAAGCCGATCGCCGCCGCCTTTGCCATCTGCAGCTCGGTCCAACCGTTGCTCAAGATAGCGACGGCAAGACCGCGCGCTTCGAGCGCTGCGATCGTCCGAGCCGCGCCCGGCGTCGGCTCGAGACGGGCCGGCACGAGCTCGAGCGCGAGCGATTTGTAGAGATCGACGATGTCGCCGCCGTACGAACAGCCGGCGAGCGCGGTCCGGATCATGTCGGCAAGCCGCACGATGCCGCTCCGGAACAGCGCGAGCGCGGCACCGATCTGCTCGCCCGTCAGCGGCGCCGCGCAATAGCGCTGCGACAGTTCGAGCAGCACGGTCTCCTCGAGTTTGTGGTCGACGCCGAGCGTGTGGTCGAAGTCGAACAGCACAGCCTCGACGCCGCGTCGCGCAGCCGAGGTCAAAGGCTCACTTCGAGCATGTCAGGTCGATGCGGAAGTCCGCCAGCCCCTTGTAGTGCGGAACCCCATCACGCTTGTTCTGGGCGGTCTTGTCGAACGTCACCAAGAGCCGCACCGGCTGGTCTGTCGGATCGAATGGGCTCCAACGGAAGTTCTGCGAGTACGAGTACCCGCCGCCAGGCGCGAAGGCGTGGTAGGCAAGCTTCTGCCACGTCAGGGTCGCGACCGTGCTGTTCGAAGAGGCGACATTGTCGCCGCTCTTCGTGATCAAGAACTGGTCGAGGATGCCCGTGTCGCCGGGCGAGCCGCTCTTCACCAACGCGATCCAGTCTTCGGCGACGAGCCAGCCGATCTGCGGGCCGCCTTCGAGCACGTCCGGCGAAACCGTGCGCGCGCGTACCTTCCACAAGCCGTTCGAGAGCCACTGGTTGCGGCAGCCCGCGATCGCGGTGATCTGATTCGATCCGCCTTGCGCCGTCGCCGCAGCACCCGTCGCAACGCAATTGAGGTCGAAGTGGAAATCGTACTGCCGGGTCGAGAACTGCGGCTGTGCTGTGTGCGTCGCGAGCGTGTCGCCGTCGAAGGTGATATCCACCGCTTCGGGCTTGTCGTTGGGATCGACGTTCAGGTCGAGGAAGGTCTGCGTATACGTGAGCTCGGCGGCTTGAGCGAAGTCGTGGTACGCGACGGTCTGAAAAGAAAGGGTGCCTCTCGTCGTCGAGCTCGCCGCGATCTTTCCGTTCGCCAGCTCGAGCGTCTCGTCGACGATCATCGAATTGACGGGCGCGATCTCTTGCGTCGTGCCGTTGCGCCAGACTTCCGTGACATCCCAACCGGTCTGCTTCCCGTCGTCCATGTGCGGCGCGACCTTTGTCACCTCAGCCCGCCACACGCCGTTGAACAGCCACTGGTCCTTGCAGCCGTTCCGGCTGTGCCCGGCCGACGCCGCCCCGGCGCCGTGCGCACCGCTCGAGAGCGCGATGGCGAGCGCCAAAGCTGATGCTAAAAGGGTCCGTCCGACGAGGATATGCCGCATGAACAGCCTCCTTTGGGACCGCGCGTAGGCGGTCCGTTCACGCCAGACCGTAACACTTCTTGCGTCCACGTGGCGTCCAGCGCAAGCCGGAAAGACCGTAGCGGTCGAGCTAAAGCTCGACCGCTACGGGGGGCAGCACGCGTACGGGGTCCGCGAGGCTACATGTCGAGTTCGCCGAGCGGGTCGGGCGTCGTCGGAACGACGACCGGCTCGTCGGATGAAATCGAGGCTGAGGATGTCACGCCGGCAAGTTCGGCCTCGCCGTCGCCAAGGCCGATGGCCTCGGGTTCCGGCGATTCGAGGTCGGCGAAGATGTCGATCTCGCGATACCGAGGTTGGCCCTTCGCCCACACGTCGACGCCGCGATAGCGCGACATGCCGGTGCCGGCCGGGATGAGCTTGCCGATGATGACGTTCTCCTTCAGGCCGAGCAGCGAGTCCGACTTGGCGTGGATCGCCGCGTCGGTGAGCACCCGCGTCGTCTCCTGGAAGGAGGCCGCCGACAGCCACGACTCGGTGGCCAGCGACGCCTTGGTGATCCCCATCAGCA
>DASTCX010000011.1 GCA_035710745.1 Candidatus Eremiobacteraceae bacterium
CTACTCGATGACCTTGGTGACGACGCCTGCGCCGACCGTCCGGCCGCCCTCGCGGATCGCGAAGCGCAAGCCTTCCTCGCACGCGATCGGCGTGATCAGCTCGACGATCATCCGCACGTTGTCCCCCGGCATGACCATCTCCACCCCTTCGGGCAGGCTGATCGATCCGGTCACATCCGTCGTCCGGAAATAGAACTGCGGACGGTAGTTCGAAAAGAACGGCGTGTGACGACCGCCCTCGTCCTTGGAGAGCACGTACACCTCGGCTTCGAACTTCTTGTGCGGCTTGATGCTCCCCGGTTTGGCCAGCACCTGACCGCGCTCGATGTCGTCACGCTCGATGCCGCGCAAGAGCACCCCGACGTTGTCGCCGGCGATGCCCTCGTCGAGCAGCTTGCGGAACATCTCGATGCCCGTCACGACCGTCTTGCGCGCCTTGTCCTGCAACCCGACGATCTCGATCTCGTCGCCGACCTTCACCCGGCCGCGTTCGATGCGGCCCGTGCCCACCGTGCCACGACCGGTGATCGTGAAGACGTCTTCGACCGGCATGAGGAACGGCTTGTCGACGTCGCGCTCGGGCACCGGTACGTACTTGTCGACCGCGTCCATGAGCCCCAAGATCTTTTGGCCCCAATCCCCAGTCGTCGTCTCCTCGAGCGCTTTGAGCGCCGAACCGCGGATGACCGGGATCTCTTCGCCCGGGAACTTGTACGTCGTCAGCAGTTCGCGCACTTCCATCTCGACCAGGTCGATGAGTTCGGGGTCGTCGACCATGTCGATCTTGTTCAAGAACACGACCAGGTACGGCACGCCCACCTGGCGCGCCAGCAAGATGTGCTCGCGCGTCTGCGGCATCGGGCCGTCCGCCGCCGACACGACCAGGATCGCGCCGTCCATCTGCGCCGCCCCGGTGATCATGTTCTTGATGTAGTCCGCATGACCGGGCGCGTCGACGTGGCTGTAGTGCCGGTTCTTCGTCTCGTACTCGGCATGGTACAGCGAAATCGTGATCCCGCGCTCCTTCTCCTCAGGCGCGTTATCGATCTGGTCGACGATCAAGGGCTTGGTCCCCGTCCCCGACGCCGCGAGCACTTTCGTGATCGCCGCCGTCAACGTCGTCTTGCCGTGGTCGACGTGACCGATCGTCCCGATGTTCACGTGCGGTTTCGTCCGCTCGAATTTCGCCTTTGCCA
>DASTCX010000012.1 GCA_035710745.1 Candidatus Eremiobacteraceae bacterium
CGTCGTGCACGACCCACGGCTGCTGGATGCCTAAAATCGTCGCTTGAAAATCTCGATCACGCATGCCTCGGGGTACAACGAAGCGGCTCGGGGATACTTCTCCCGAGCCACCACAATTCCCGAAGACCCGATTTATCTCGACCGCTGCGGCCTGACGGGAAGAAAAGGGAGCGGTCGAGCTTTAGCTCGACCGCCGCGGTCTTACCAATGCGAGATCGTCTGCGGTCGACGATGAACGTCGACCGCTCCATCGCTAACTGGGCTTACGCCGAGTATCCCTTGAGCATGTCGTGGATGCGGCCTGTGATTTTGAGCGCGTCATCGAGCTTGCGCTGCCACAGATTCCGTCCGAAGATGAGTCCGGTGACGCCTGCGTCCATCGCGAGCTGGGCCTTATGGAGCAGATCGTCGTCGCCGACCTTGCTGCCTCCCGAGATGAGCACGAGCGTGCGCCCCGCCGACTTGACGACCTTCCGCACGGTGTCCGCCTCTGACAGGTTCAGCGTGTTGTACGGCTTGGGCTCCTTGTCGTTCGGCTCGGGCTTCGGCACATTGAGCTTGACGATGTCCGCCCCGAGCTCGCACGCCATGCGCGCAGCGTAGTCGACCGCGTAAAGCGAATCCTGACCGCCTTTTTCCTTGATGGCCTTGCCGCGCGGATAGGACCACACGACGAGCGGCATACCGTAGCGCTCGCAATCGCGGCGCACGTCGGTGAGCTGCTTGATGTCGTCATCTTGACGAGGCGATCCGACGTAAAGAGTGTAGCCGACCGCATCCGCGCCGAGACGGACCGCGTCTTCGACGCTACCGGTGAGCGGGGAGAACGGGTCGTCGTCGCTCGGCACGTTCGTCTTGCCGTTGATCTTTAGCAGAAGCGGCACTTTGCCGGCGTACTTCGAGAAGTACTTCGCGGCGAGACCGTAGTGGAGCGCTATGCCCGAATAGTTGCCCTCGAGAGCGAGACGATATTCGTAATCCGGGTCGATGCTGTCGGGGTTGTCGAAGAAATCGACCGGTCCATGTTCGATGCCTTGATCGATCGGCAGGAAGAGCAGCGTGCCGTTTCCCGGTCCATACTCGTAGAGCATCCGGTGCAGCCGTGCGCGCTTGCCCGGCGAGAGCGCGAGGTCATCGATCGTCGGCCGGGTCACCTTGGTGAGCATCGAAAACGTCCTCCCGCGACAAGCGCGCGAATCGTGTGAACCGTGAAGTTCGGCGGGGCGTCGCGCCGCCCCTCGGGTGTCCGCCGTTTGTCGTCAGGACTTTGTGCCTGTCGGCGCAGACTTTTTACGTGCGGCGATCACACCATCGAGGCCCCAAACCAGACCGGTCGGCAGCAGCGCGTTGATCATCGAGAGCGCCGCCGTGCCGAGGTCCAATCCGCCTATGCTCTGCCACTGCAAGAAGCCGCTCTTCGCGGCCCAGTAGTTGAGCGGCAAGAAAACGCCGACGATCCCGCCGACGCGCGTGAACAAGCCGAGCAGCAACGACACGCCGGTCAGCGTCTCGCCCCATGCGACGAGGACCGCGAACACCGGCGCGTGCGGGATGACGAAGTTCGTGACGAAATCATGATACGGTTCGGACGTGTGTTGCACCATGTCGCCGACGAAGCTAACGAAGTCGCCGTTGGGCACGCTCCATTGCGGATCGGTGATTTTAAATTCGCCGTGGCTGAGCCACGCGAGCCCGGTGAAAATCCGCAATCCGGCGAGCGCGCGGGCATAGTAAGAGGCCGATGGAAACATTTGTCGGAGGAATCCTTTCACGCGATCAACTCGTCCTGATGCGCGCCCACTACGCTCGGCTGGAGGACCGACCCTGCGCGCGATGAATGAAGCGCGCGTGGAAACGTTCGATATCACCGTGATCGGCGGGGGACCGAGCGGACTCTTCGCTCTCTTCTATGCCGGTATGCGCGGTGCGCGCGCGAAAGTCATCGATGTGCTGCCCGAGCTCGGCGGTCAGCTCTATGCGCTCTATCCGGAGAAGTACATCTACGATATGCCCGGTTTTCCGGCGATCGTAGCACAGGATCTCGTCAAAGGGTGCGTCGACCAAGCATTTCAATGGCCGCACGCCAAGTGCATGGAAGAGCGCGTCACCAATATCAGCAGACAGGACGACGGCGCTTTCAAGATCGTCACCGACAAGGCCGAGCACCTGACGAAAGCCGTCGTCATCACGACCGGCATTGGCGCGTTCCGGCCGCGCAAACTCGCAGCGGCTACCGCGGAGGCGTTCGAAGGTAAAGGCGTGCAGTACTACGCGCGGTCGTTCGACGAGTTCGACGGCAAGCGCGTCGTGATCGTCGGCGGCGGCGATTCGGCCGTCGATTACGCGCTCGCGCTCCTGCCGCGCGCGAAGGGCGTCACCGTCGTCCATCGCTCTGCGTTCCGCGCGCACGCGTCGACGGTCGATAAACTGCGAGCCTCGTCGGCGAGGATCCACCAGCCCGACTGCGAGGTCGACATCGTCCACGGCGACGGCCGCGTCGAAGCGGTGACCATCGTCAACAAGAAGACGAAAGAGACGACGCGCGAGGACTGCGACTCGATCCTGTGCGCGCTCGGCTTCGTGTCGGATCTCGGGGCCGTTAAAGAATGGGGCATCGAGGTCGAGGGCAACGGCATCGTCGTCAACACGGCGACTCAGGAGACGAGCGTCAAAGGTATCTACGCCGCGGGCGACGTCATCGCACACGACGGCAAGCTCAAGCTCATCGCATGCGGTACGTCAGAAGCTGCGATCGCCGTCAATCAGGCGATGCACTACATCAATCCGGCGGACAAAGTGCACCCGATCCACTCGAGCAACCTGACGCTCCCGATCACAGCGACGCTGACCGACGTACGCTAACCTAATGCGTGTAGCGGTCGAGCTTCAGCTCGACCGGAGGCGACATGGCACCTGGACGGGCCGCGGCGGTCGACCGTAAAGGTCGACCGCTCCATTTGTCTTCTAGGAATTCGGCGTCGGGGGCGGAGGCGGTGCCGACGTCGGCACGGCCGTAGCGGTCGCTGAGCCGCGCAACAGGTCGTAGAAACGGACGACGACGAGCGCGCCGAACGCACTGAGCAGTCCGTTGATCGCGAGCGAGATGATCACACCGAGAATCGGTATGGCGTGGAGGATCCCATTCACGACCGCGGCGACAATAGCCACCAAGACGATGCCGATAAACGCGGCGAAGGTCGCCCCGACGTTCTTCGTCGCCATGTTCCACGATGTGCCCATCGCCTGAAAAGCTGATTCGCCGCCGACGATGATCGCCGGCAAGACGTACAGCATGAGGAACAGGAGGATGAGCGGTCCGACGAAGGTGATGGCGATGACGGCGCAGATGATGAGGAGCACGATCGCAGCGACGACGAGGTCGCCCAACTTGCTCAGCGCGCGGCTAAAGCCGCCTGAGATATCGGCGACGCCCGTGCTCCACGCGGATTCCGCCGCTGCGACGGTCGCGCCGTCCGCGATGAGCGTTATCACGAAAGCCACAAGTCCGGCGACGCCGAAGAACGGGAGCGAAGCGGCGAGGACGGTCCAAAGCGCCATCGGGTTGCTCTGGAGTGACCCTAGGGACGCCAACAGCGCCGAACCGCCGACGACGATCGCGACTATGGCGAAAAGCGCAAAGCAGATGAGCAACGCTACGAGCGGGATCGCCGCCAGCGCGTAGTTCTTGAAGAGGACTGAGAAGGCCGACTGCAGTTCGGCAATCGGATCGAATTGTCGGGCGATCATGAACGCCTCCGAGAATGGACGCGAGTGCCTACTATGAGTACAGGCGCGCGAGACTCCCCGTGCAGTTCCCGCAGGCGCCCGGGAAACCCTTAGCCCGCCGCAGAACGCTAGAACTCCCAATTTCACTCTCGGAGAGACTCCTTGACCGATCCCCTCATCATCGCCGGGCGGAGCTTCCGCTCGCGGCTCATCGTCGGCACCGGCAAATTCGCCAGCCCCGAGCTCATGGCTGATTCGCTCGCCGCATCGGGCACCGAACTCGTCACTGTCGCGTTGCGTCGAGTCGACATCGAACGTCCTGACGACCCGATCACGTCTTTCATCGACCCCGACCGCTACCTCATCATGCCGAACACATCGGGTGCGACGACGGCCGACGAGGCCGTCAGGCTCGCCCGCCTCGCGCGCTCCGCCGGCCTGCCGCCGTGGATAAAGGTCGAGGTCATCCCAGACCCGCGTTTTCTCATGCCGGATCCGGTGGAAACGTTGCACGCCTGCGAGCGACTGGTCGCTGAGGGTTTTACCGTGCTGCCTTACATGCACGCCGACCCGGTGCTCGCCAAGAAACTAGAAGAGGTAGGCGTCGCCGCGGTGATGCCGCTCGCCGCACCTATCGGTTCCGGACGTGGACTGAAGATGGAAGCGGCGATCGCGATCATCATCGAGCAGGCGACGGTGCCGGTCGTCGTCGACGCGGGGCTCGGCGTTCCGTCGCACGCCGCCGCAGCGATGGAGATGGGCGCCGATGCGGTTCTCGTCAACACGGCGATCGCGGCCGCTGCGCAGCCGGCGCAGATGGCCGCCGCATTCAAGCTCGGCGTCGAAGCGGGTCGCAAGGCCCGACTCGCCGGGCGGTCGCCGGAGCTGACGACGGCATCTGCGAGCAGCCCGCTCACGGGCTTCCTCTCGGCAGGCGGCGAAACCGGCGCCTGACATGTCTTTCTCCGAAGTCCTCGATCGCGACGCGCTCGCGGAACTCGCGCACCGCGCTGCGACGGCCGACGCTAGCGCCGTGCATCGCGCGCTCGACGACCGCCCACAGCAGCTCGAGTCGCTCGCCCCCCTGCTTTCGCCGGCCGCCGGCGAACTGCTCGAAGCGCTCGCTCGCGCGGCGCACGAGTCGACCGTCGCACGCTTCGGCAAGACGATCGCGCTCTTCGCGCCGCTCTACCTGAGCAACGAATGCGTCTGCACGTGCACGTACTGCGGTTTTTCCATGGGCCTCGACATCAGACGGCGCACGCTCTTCCCTGCAGAAGTCGAGAACGAAGCGCGCGAGCTCGCACGTCGCGGGTTGCGGAACATCTTGCTCGTCTCGTCCGAACATCCCAAGCGCGTGCCGCCGCAATACGTCGCCTCGTGCATCGAAGCGGCGAAGCGACATGCTCCGTACGTCGGCATCGAGATCGCAGCAGCCGAAGAGGACGACTACCGGCGGTTCGTCGCCGCCGGCTGCGACGGCGTCGTGCTTTACCAAGAGACGTACGACGTCGACGTCTACAAACGCCATCATCTCGGCGGCCCGAAAATGCGCTTCGGCTGGCGCATGGACGCGCTCGAACGCGCGTCGAAAGCGGGCGCGAAGCATCTCGGCATCGGCGCGCTCATGGGCCTGTCAGATTGGCGGTTCGAAGCGCTGGCGCTCGTCGCGCACGCGCGTTACCTCGAACGCCACTGCTGGCGTTCGCAGATCAACGTCTCGCTGCCGCGCATCAACCCTGCGGCCGGCGGTTTCGTCGCGGACCATCCCATTGGCGATCGCGACTTCGTCCAGATGATCTGCTTCCTGCGGCTCGCGCTCCCGACCGCGGGCATCGTCCTCTCGACGCGCGAGCGGCCGGAGCTGCGCGACAAACTCACGAGGCTCGGCGTCACGCTCATGAGCGCGGGGTCGAGCACGGAGCCCGGAGGGTACGAACAGCCGGGCGCGGCGGGCGAGCAGTTCGAACTCGAGGACACGCGTACGCCCAGCGAAGTCGCGCAGCGGCTGCGCGAACTCGGTTACGAACCGGTATTCAAGGATTGGGAGCACATGGCACTCGAGCGGACGGTTTCGCGATGATCGACGAGCGGAGCGGCGAGGAGATCCGACTCGTCGTCAATGGGAAGTCGAAAGACGTACCGGCCAGCCTGACCGTCGGCGAGTTCATCGCGACGCTCGGGCTCGACGCGGCAAGAACGCTCGTCGAGCTCAACGGCGAGCCGCTCGAACGCCGCAATTTCGGCGATACGAAACTCGTGGCCGGCGCACGGATCGAGATCGCACAAATGGTGGGAGGCGGATAGACCGTGCGCCGCGATCTAGTCGCCGACGTCAGACTCTACCTCGTTACCGGCGCGCCCGACAAGACCCGCGACTACCGCGCGTTTCTCGCTGCCGTCATCGAGGCCGGCGTCGGCATGGTCCAGCTGCGCGAAAAAGGGCTGATCGACAAAGAACTCATCGCGACCGCGCGTGTATTCGCCGAAGCGTGCCGCGACAACGGCGCGCTGTTCATCGTCAACGACCGCCTCGACGTCGCACTCCTCAGCGGGGCTGACGGCGTACACCTCGGCCAAGACGATGCGCAGCCCGACGATGTGCGCAGGATCGCCGGCCCCGACTTCATCATCGGGCTCTCGACGCACACGCCGGAGCAGGTCGATGCGGCGAACAAGACGTCCGCGGACTACATCGGCGTCGGGCCGATCCACGAAACCCCGACGAAACCCGGCCGCCCCGCGGTCGGCCTCGACCTCGTGCGCTATGCGTCGCGCGCGGCGCAAAAGCCGTTCTTCGCGATCGGCGGCATCGACAGGTCGAACGCGGCGTCGATCGTCGACGCCGGGGCGCAATCGATCTCCGTACTGCGCGCGATATCGAGCGCGGCGGATCCCGCGGCGGCGACGCGCGAACTCCTCGACGCGATCGCTCGCGTCGTCAGCTAAATCCGGGAATCGACAGCGGTGGGGAAGAACGGCGCGGCATGGCCGGCCCTACGAGCTACTTCTGGACGAACGTGCGGCGCATCGTCCGCGCCGCGGTTTGCGTTCGATCCTCGGTGACCATGTATCCGGCGTCGGTCGCCTCTTCCACGCATTCGGCGCATACGCCGACGGTCCGCAGTCGAGCGGGCGTCATGCGGTGCGCGAGGTAGCGGTGGGAGCCGGCGCGGCGTCCGCCGCAAAAAGCACAGGTCGACATCTCGCATATATGACGAGGTCGCGAGCCCGTTCGTTACGACCGCCGGTGATCTGCGCGTGAAGAACGGCGTCGCGCTCGTCGTGGCGGCTGCCATCGCGATGGTCGCTGCCATCGAGGTCGCCGCTCCGTTCGCCCCGCTGCTCCATCAATGGTGGTTTGCGCTTGTCGTGACCCTTGGGGGAACGTATGTACTGGTCGCAGGCGCGATCGCACTGCGGATCCCCGAAACGCGCCCCTCGGGCGTCGCTTCCCTCGGTGGATCGGTGCTCGCAGCATCGTTCGCGTTCGCCGCTTTTCTCGGCGGGCAACCCGAGCGGGTGCCGGGCGCCCCTGGGCAGACGTACAGACCGGCCCATTCTACCGGCGTCGCAATAGCGTTTCCCGCCGTCGAGCCGCCGACGAAAGCCGGCATTCTATGGCCCGGCACCGTCGACGTGCAGGCACCATTCGGATCGCAAACCGCGTCGCCGGGGCAGATCGTCCGGGCCGGTGCGTTCGTTCTCAAGGTCGACTCGGGTCCGATCGCACTAGTCGACACCCGGTCGGCGAACGGCGAACCGGTCACCGTCACGCAGCCGAACGGCGCGGACTTCCTTTCCCCTTATCTGACGTTCGCGGGTCTCGACGGCGATAAGCCCGAGGACTATTTCGCGGTGCCGGCCGTCCACCGCACCATCCAAGTCGACTACTGGCCCGGACTGCCGTCGCGCGGCATCAACGTGCCGTTTCTCGTCATGCGCATCGCCGAAGAGAACGGCGGAACGCTTTTCGAAGGCGTCGCGGTTTCCGGCCGCCCGCTCAAACGCGCCGGCCTCATCCTGACGTTCACGCTCGGCCAGTATCCGACCGTGACAGCGTCGAGCGCGCCGCCGCTGCTCGTCTTCTGGGCCGGCGTCGCGATGGTCGTCGCGGGCGTCGCCCTGCAAGGCGTGCGGACTATGAGGAGCCGGCCATGAGCGTGACCGCGATCTTAGCGCGGCTTGTTTTCACAGGGCCCGAGCTGCGTCCGATCCGCAACGGCTGCGTCGTCGTCGAAGGCGACCGGATCGTAGCGGTCGGTCCTCGTTCGTCGCTCGCCAAGCGCGCGCTCGACGGGAGCACGATCGATCTCGGCGATGCGGCGCTTCTGCCAGGCTTCATCAACCTCCACGTCCATCTCGATTTCGACGGCAACCCGGATTTTCTCAACGCAGCGAAACTCATCGACGAACAGACGTCGACATTGCTCGCGGTCGATTCTGCCGCGCGCGCGCTCGCTGCAGGCGTCACGACGGTCCGCGATCTCGGCAACAAGTACGCAGTCGCGATCGCGCTGCGCGAGGCCTCGGCGAAGGGATGGATCCGCGCGCCGCGGATCGTCGCCGCCGGCAAGGCGATCTGCATGACGGGCGGCCACGGGTGGTTCATCGGTCTCGAGTCCGACGGCCCGCACGACATGCGCAAGGCGGTGCGCCAGAACCTCAAGCTCGGCGCCGACTGCATCAAAGTCATCGCGACCGGCGGCGTCCTTTCTCCGGGCGTCGAGGTCGGCTCGGCGCAGCTCGACGAGGATGAGCTCGTCGTCGCGGTTCGCGAGGCGCACAAAGCCGGACGCCGCGTCGCGGCGCACGCGATCGCGAACGTCGGCATCAAGAACGCGCTTCGCGCCGGCGTCGACACGATCGAGCACGGCTGCTATCTCGATGACGAAGCCGTCGACATGATGAAGAAGCGCGGCGCATGGTACGTGCCGACGCTGCGCGCTCCGCAAGCGATGTACGGCCTCGAAGGCCTCGCGCCGTACGTCGTGCGCAAGGTCAACCAGGTCTACGACGCGCACCGCGAGAGCTTCAAGCTTGCGTTGAAAAAGGGCGTCAAGATCGCGACCGGCACCGACGCCGGCACGCCATTCAACGGTCATGGAGACTACGCGATAGAAATGCGGCTGATGACGGAGCTCGGGATGTCTGCCGAACGGGCGCTGCGAGCCGGGACGGTCGACGCGGCGGATGCGCTCGGCATCAAAGGCGAGATAGGCGAGATAACCGCGGGGGCGTGCGCGGATCTCGTCGCCATCGACGGCGATCCGCTGCGCGACATCGGCGCGACGAGGCGCGTCCGCGCGGTCGTGTCGCGTGGCAGGATGAGCACAACGTGAGAAGCGGGCGGCGCACGGAGGTCGCGGCAGGCACGGCTGGAATCGTCGGATTCCAAGAGGAGTCGATCGCGGCTCGCGTGCGATGGAGTTCAGCAGACCGACTCCGCATTGAACATCGGCAGACGAGTTTGGTAACGTTAGACAAGCATCGACGAAACGGGCGATCGCTGGTCGCCGTCACACTTGCCGCCGCGATCGCATGCGCGAGCGCGGGTTGCACGAAAGTCGAGAGCGGGACCGCGGCCGGCGGCGGGAATCCGTGGACGATCCACGGCGTGGTGCGCATCGGCGCGTACGAGGACCTCGATAACCTAGACCCAGTGCTCTCCGACGAGCTCTACGCGACGAACGTCTTCCAGCTCGTCTTCTCCGGTCTGATCGACTACGACGATCACGGAAATCCCGTGCCGGATATCGCGCTCGCCGTTCCGACGCAAGCGAACGGCGGCATCAGCGCCGACGGCCGCACGATCACATACCACCTGCGCCACGGCGTCACGTGGTCCGATGGCGCACCTTTGACATCGGCCGACGTCAAGTTCACGTGGCAGCAGATCATGAACCCGCGCAACAACGTCGCCTTTCATTTCCCATACGACGAGGCCGAGTCGATCGACACGCCGGATCCATACACGGTCGTCGTCCATCTCGACAGGCCGTCGGCCCCGTTCATCGCGAGTTTCATGCGAAACGGCAGCGTCGGTTCGATCGTGCCGAAGCACCTGCTCGACGGCCGTGCCGATCTCAACCACGCGCCCTTCAGCACGGCGCCGATCGGCAGCGGGCCGTTCATCGTGACGAGCTGGCGGCCCGGCGTCGAGCTCGATCTGAAAGCGAACCCGCACTATTTCCGCGGGCCCCCGAAGGTCGCGCAAGTGCAATACCGCATCATCCCGGATCAGAACACGCTCATGACCGAGCTGCAAAGCCATTCGCTCGACGTGTTCTTGCACGCGACCGAGACGCAGTACGCGCCGCTGAAATCGGTGGCCGGCTACCGCGTCACGGCCATCCCGAATCTCGACTACGAGCACATCGCGTTCAACTGCGCGCGCGCGCCGTTCGACGACGTGCGGGTGCGGCGCGCGTTCGCCTATGCGATCGATTGGAAACGGATCAACGAGGACGCGTATCTCGGGATCGACGAGCCGGGCATGACCGATCAGTCACCCGCGATGTGGTCGTACGATCCGCATGTCCTTCCATATCCGCACGACCCCGTGCGAGCACGTGAGCTGCTCCGCGAAGCGGGCTTTACGCCCGGGCCCGGCGGTACGCTCGTCCGAGGCGGCAAGCCTCTCGACGTCGACATCTCGACCGTCATCGGCAACTCGACCCGCGTGAAGGCGGAGACGCTGATCCAGGCCGATTTGCGCGAGGTCGGCGTCCAAGTCGCCGTGCGGAACTACCCTGCCAACCTGCTCTTCGCGGCGAAAGGCGCGGGCGGAATACTTGCGAACGGCAAATTCGATTTCGCACTGTACGGGTGGTCGTTCAATCCCGATCCCGATGATACCGACACCATGGGGCCGCAATCATTGCCCCCGTACGGAGTGAACTACACGTTCTACCGCGATCCTGACATCGGCCGCTGGGAAGAGCAGGGACGCGAGCAGTACGGGAGAGCGCAGCGGATCCCGTACTACTGGAAGATCCAGGAGCGCATCCACGACGAGGTGCCGTTCCATACGATAAACTGGGCGGCGCCGATCGATGCCGTGAACACCGATCTGCGCAACTTCAAGCCTGCGCCCGCGGTGGCGGATTTCTGGAATTCGTACGAGTGGGAGATATGAGGATGACGTCATGAAAGTGCTCATCGTCGAAGACGATTCACGCCTTGCCGAAGTGGTCCGTCGAGGACTCGTCGAGGGCGGCCACGTCGTCGACGTCGAGATGGACGGCGAGGCGGGAAGCACTGTCGCGCGCGAAGGCGAGTACGACGCGATCGTGCTCGATGTCATGCTGCCGACTCGCGACGGCCTCAGCGTCGCCCGCGATCTCAGGTCGCAAGGCGTCAAGACGCCGATCCTCATGTTGACCGCGAAGGATGCAGTCGACGATCGGGTGACCGGTCTGGACGCCGGCGCGGACGACTACCTCTGCAAGCCGTTCGTCTTCAGAGAGCTCGAAGCGCGGCTACGGTCGATCACGCGGCGAGAGCCGCAGCCGATCCGTCAGAGACTCGAGGTCGGTGACCTCGTCATGGATCTCGCGACGCGACGCGTCCGACGCGGGTCCCGAGAGGTGCATCTGACGGCGCGCGAGACCGCATTCCTCGAATATCTCATGCGCAACGAGGGCCTGCTCATCACGCGCACGATGCTCGAGAACGCGCTGTGGGAGCGCGACCGGACGACCGCTTCAAATCTGATCGAGGTCTACATTAGGCGCTTGCGCGCGAAGCTCGGGGCGAGCGGCGAGCTGCCGCTCATCCACACGGTTCGTGGCGCGGGCTACAGGCTGTCGTCCGCGGCCACCGATGCCGACGAAAGCGATGCGCTTCCTTAGATCCCTCCACGGCCGCCTGACGCTCGCGTATGCGGCCGCGTTGTTCCTGGCGCTCTGCGTTTTCGCGGGCGTGTCCTCGTTCTTCCTGATCCAGCAGTACCAAGCGGCGCTCGACGCTCGCCTGCGCGCGACCGCGACCGCGCTCGGCGCGATCGGACTCGGCGCCGGTCCGACGCTCCACCTCGATGCCGGCGATCTCGTCGAGGTTCAACACATGGTAACACCTCGGCTTGACGGCGCGATCTTCCGGAACGACGGCAGTGTCGTCACGACGACGTCCTCAGGCGTTCCACCATACGTCCGCGACGCCGTCGTGCTCCTGACGACGACGAATTCCGTCCAGACTCTCGACGCGGGCCATGTCCGCGTCGTATTGACGAAGCTCATCTCTGGAGGCCGGCAGATCGGCTCGGTCGCGGTTTGGGCATCGACCGAGCCGCTCGAGGACTTCCGGCGGATCCTCGTCGCTGTCTTCATCGTCGCGATCCCTATCGTCGTCGCCGCCGCGATCTTCAGCGCGGGCTACGTGACGAGACGCGGCTTGCAGCCGTTGCGCGACATAGCCGCGCTCGCCACGAGAATCGAGGCGACGGACCTATCGAGGCGCCTCAACCCGCCGTCGGAGCGCGACGAGCTCGGGTCGCTCAGTGCGACGTTCGATCGCATGCTCGATCGGCTCCAGGGGGCGTTCGAACGGCAGCGGCGTTTCACGGCCGATGCGTCGCACGAACTCCGCGCGCCGTTGTCGGTCATCCGCGCCGAAGCCGACCTCGCGCTGCGACGCAGCCGCGAGCCCGGGGAATACGTCAGCGCGCTCGAGACGATCGCCTCGGAATCCGATCGGCTCGAAGAGCTCATCGACGATCTGCTCGTCGTCGCGCGCGCCGAGGGCGGCCCGCCGCTGGTCGAGACAGCGGTCGACCTCGCGCCGTTCGTCTCGCAAGCGGCGACGCGCCTAGGTGCGGTCGGCGAGGCGAGAGGGGTCAAGGTCGAGTCGTCGGTCTCACCGGAGGCTTTCGTGAAAGGCGATCCTATCGCGCTCGCGAGGGTGCCGCTCGCGCTGCTCCACAACGGCGTCAAGTACGCGCGCGCAGGCGGCTCCGTGCGCGTGTCGTTGACGCACGACGACGGCAAGGTCCGTCTCGTCGTCGAAGACGATGGTCCTGGGTTCACCGCGGACGGTCTGCGACGCGCGACCGATCGTTTTTGGCGCGACGACCTCGGCCGCGGCCGCGACGGTTCGGGCCTGGGGTTGTCGATAGTCCGGGCGATCGTCGAGCAATCCGGCGGCGCGATCGTCCTCGCGAACGCGCCGGGCTCCGGCGCGCAGGTCTCGGTCAGCTTCCCAGCGTTGTAGCGGTCGAGATTTATCGTCGACCGCCGCGGCCTCGCCTAAGTGACACGAATAGGGAGCGGTCGACGTTTATCGTCGACCGCCGCGGCCTCGCCTAAGCATTTGCGAATAGGGAGCGGTCGACGTTTATCGTCGACCGCCGCGGCCTCGCCTAAGCAATACGAATAGGGAGCGGTCGAGATTTATCGTCGACCGCCGCGGCCTCGCCTAAGTGACACGAATAGGGAGCGGTCG